>DATDAG010000186.1:0-10334 GCA_036525495.1 Anaerolineales bacterium | reverse complement strand
CTAGCAGTTTGTCGGAGAGACAAGTGAAATGATCGGGTTGCGAACTGCCCGAGCTTAAATCCGTCTCCGCCAATGGTGAAAAGAACCAAAATGAGTATAGATTCTGTCCAGGATTTCCATCTTTCTCGACATTCAGGCGCGTTACAACAGCCCCCGGTCCAGGTTGAGGCTGTGCATGCGTTTGAGATTGAACGCCAGGCAGACGAGACACCATTCGCCAGCGGCCGCCTGCAAGCCGCGCAAGGAGAATTGGCGAAAGCCGAGGATTTCTTTGATGATGCCAATCATGGGTTCCACGGTGCATTTGCGCAAGCGATAGATCGCTCGTCCAATCTCGGTTTGGAGTTTGTAGGCCATCTTCACAATGGGGCTGGCCTCCGCGGCGGGTGGTTCAGGTTGTTGCTGAAAAAAGGAATGCCAATCGAGGTGATGGGGTTCGCGTTCGGTAGCGATATAAGGGTCAATGCCGAGTTGCTCACAACCCTGAATGTTGGTCTCACTGAAGTAACCGTTGTCCATCGCCACGGCTTCGGGTGTTCCGATCTCAACGGGCAGCGCTTTCAGCGTGGGCAGGGCTTCCTGTTTGTCGTTGGGATGATTCGAGAGCGCCTGGGCCACGATCAACAGGCTCTCCTGATCGGCAGCCACTTGCACATTGTAGTGTTGATCAAAGCCATCATTGGTGCTGTTTTTCATAATCCGCGAATCAGGATCGGTGAAGTTGTATTGATCCTTCTCGCACGCTCCAGGTTCGGGCGGTTGCGGGAGACGGCCTTTGGGTTTGTGATGGCGCTTGCGGGCCTTCTTGCTGCGTTCTTTCATTTTGGCTTCGTACTCCGCTTTTTTCCGCCGCATACCGTTCGCTTGCACGCTCCTCCAATACCTTGCGTGCCTGGGCCAGATTCACCAGCCGCTCCTGCCGCAGGCTGAGCTCATCTTCCAAAACCAATCCTTCCGGCAGCGCCACCTCCCCTTGATCGGCCCGCTCGCCCAGGCTCAACAATTCCTGTACTTCCCCCTTCAGTTCCACTTCCAACTCCACCAACCGTCCATAGCTGACCGCATGACTCTTGGAAGCATCGGCATGGATTTTGCTCCCGTCCAGGCTCAGGTTCCCCACTTTGAGCACCCCGGCTGCCTGCGCCACCAAAAGGATTTGCACGAACAGTTCCTGGATCTCTGCCAGAAACGTCTTGCGAAAGTGGGCGATCGTGTCGTGATCCGGATGCAGCCCGCCTGCGATAAACCGAAAGGGAATACTTTCATAGCTCGCCTTCTCGATCTTGCGCGAAGAGAACACCCCGCTGGCATACCCATAAAACAACAATCCCAACAAGATTTCCGGCGCAAAGGCTTCCCCGCCCACCGACGCATATTGGCCATAGATCCGACCCAGATCCAGGTGCGAAACGATCTCCACCACAAAGCGCGCCAGGTGATCTGGCGGCAAGGCGTCTCCCAGACGAATCGTCTGATTCAGTGTTTCTTCATAATTCGCAGTCTTAAATTTGCGGCTCATGGGTGAAGTGTACTCCTATATCGCTCGGCCCTGTCAGTCTCTCCGACAAACTGCTAGAGCGACGAAAAATCAGATTCATCATCCCGATTCCCGTGCGTGGAAAATCGGGTGGAGTACGAAAGTTGTTTGAAGCCTCCGCCAGCGGCAAAACCACTTACACCTTCAACAGTCCGAAGCATGGCACGTGGAAAGTGGCTGCCGTGGTCGTGAAAAAATACTCCAAGGGACGCTACAAACGGAAAGGCGTGCGTTGGTTCGCTTATGCCGTTAGGCGACTGCCAAAGTCCATTGAGCCGCACCAAGTCTTTGAGATGTATCGTCAACGATTCGGGATCGAAGCCAGCTATCGTCAGATGAATCAAGTTCGCACGCGCACAACCTCGCGCAATCCTGTCGTGCGCTTATTGTTGGTTGGATTGGCTTTCGTGATTTTCAACTTGTACATCGCCAATCGTCAGCAGATTGCAATCTGTTTGAAAAATCCTGCTGTGCCTGTTTCTGAACATTGGCTAACTCTTCGTCGCTTGGTACGCATGATCGCTCATGCTGTTGAAAAATTGTTCGACTTTGCAGATGTCGTTTTTCGTCATCCTTCTTTTGCATTTTCGTGATCTACTGACTATGAAAGAGATCCTTCGCTGGCACTCACAGTGACATTCTCTTATTGAAGGTGAGTTTATAATTCAGCCCATGGAAACATTCGACTGGTATACCTGGGTCATCCTCCCGTTGATCGTATTCCTTGCCCGCTTTGTGGATGTCACATTGGGAACGATGCGCATCATCTTCCTTTCGCGGGGGAGAAAAATCCTGGCTCCTGCTCTAGGCTTTATGGAAGTTTTTATCTGGATCACTGTTGTCTCGCAGATCGTGGGAGGCGCGAACAACAATGTGCTTGCATATCTTGCCTATGCCGCTGGCTTTGCTGTAGGGAATTATGTTGGCATGGTGATAGAGGAGAAACTTGCCATCGGCACTCTGGTTGTCCGTGCCATACTCCCGAAGAACGGAAAGGCGCTGGTCAGGCGGTTGCGTGAGGGAGGTTATGGTGTGACTTATGTGGATGGTCATGGCGCGAGCGGTGAGGTTATCCTTATCTACACAATTGTCATGCGCAGGGAACTTGAACAGGTGGTTGGGATTATTCAAGACACAGCGCCCAAAGCCTTTTTTACGGTGGAGGAGCTTCGTTCCGTCCAGCAGGGTATCTTCCCTGTGCGAGCCACAGCCCTGCAGTATGATCTGTCTGCCAGGAAGAAAAAATAATATCGAAAGCAAGAGGAGACTTAATGAACATTACTGATTGCATGAAACGCAACGTCATATCCATGTCGGAGATGGCTTCGATACGCGAAGCCGCCGCGATCATTACGAAGAAACACATCGGTCTTCTGCCCATAGTGGACAATGAGAATAAACTGGTTGGCGTGGTGGGACTGCGCGACCTGCTGAATCTGGAACTGCCAGACTTTGTGCGCTTCATCGAAGACCTGGACTTCGTTCACGATTTCGGCGCAGTGGAGACAACCCGCCCCTCCGCGCAGGTGCTTGATAAATCCATCAAAACCTTGATGAGGGATGCAATTACCGTTGAGGAGGATTGCGGCTTATTGCGCGCCTATGCCCTGATGTTACAGCAGAACCTGCACGATACTCCCGTACTCTCAAAGGATGGAAAATTGATCGGCATCGCCTCACGCGTGGATATTGGCACGTCCATCCTCTCGACATGGGAAAAGGTGGAATAAATGACCCTTGCCGCTAGTTTGACGGTTATCATATTTGTCGCTGGCCTTATCCTGATCTTCACTGAAAAAATTAACCGTACCATTGTCGCATTTTCAGGGGCGTTCCTGATTGTAGGGGTGGGGGAAGCTCTTCATTTCTATAATATGGGTTCTGCGATCGAATCCATAGATTTTGAAACGCTCGGTCTCCTTATGGGGATGATGATCCTGGTTGCAATGCTCGAACCGACCGGCTTCTTTCAATACCTTGCCGTGCTTGCCGCACGTGCATCCAAAGGTGAACCTGTCCGTTTGTTCGTATTGCTGGGAGGTGTGACCACCATCCTTTCGATGTTCCTCGATAACGTAACCACAGTGGTTTTGATCGCACCGGTGACACTGCTTATCAGCGAAATCCTGGGTGTTAGTGCCATTCCCTATCTGATTGCAGAGGCATTGCTTTCTAACACTGGCGGTGTCGCCACATTGGTCGGCGATCCGCCCAATGTGCTCATAGGTTCTGCAGCAGGTTTATCCTTCGCCGATTTTCTTGTCTATTCCCTGCCTATCGTTGCAGTGACCTGGTTTGGCGTGTTGATCTTATTGCGTTATCTCTTCAAGAGTGATCTGGCGGTACGCCCACGCAGCGCCAAAGCCGTGATGAAGCTTAACCCAGCAGAGACGCTCAATGAACCAGAAAAGGCAATAAAAATCCTAGTCGTTCTGGGTGTGGCAATCCTGTTGTTCTTTGTCCATCACCTTCTGCATATCGAACCGGCATTTGTGGCGTTAGGAGCGGCAGCGGTTGCCCTCATGTGGGTTCAGCCAGATGTCCATGAGACATTGAAGAAAGTGGAATGGAGCGTACTTGTTTTCTTCGGAGCGCTCTTTGTGATGGTTGGTGGGTTGGAAAAGGCCGGGGTGCTCGAATCAGTTGTCGGTTTATTCAAAAGCGAATCCGGTGTCCATCCTATTTTGTTCGGCGTTGCCATCATATGGGCTGTCGCCATCCTTTCGGCTGTTGTGGATAACATACCGATCACGATCGCCCTGATCCCAATCATCCATGGATTGGGCGAAACGGGTGTAGATATCACACCTTTATGGTGGGCACTGGCGTTCGGCGCGGGTTTTGGCGGGAATGGCACAATCATTGGTTCGACCGCCAACATTATTGTTGTGACCCTCTCGGAAAAAACACGCACACCCATTACTGCCGCGTTGTGGATGAAGCGCGGTCTGCCGGTGATGGTAGTGGCTTGTACAATTGCCAGTATCCTGTATACTATCTTTTATAACTGGTTCTAGTCGGAGGTTTTATGGATATTCCTCAAATCAGATTATTAATGCTCTCTGTCGTTCAGGAGCAGAACCGCGACGAGGCGACCCGTGCGTTGGAAAATTTGAACGTGCCTGTCGTGTATCTGTTTAGCGCGGGCGGTTTTCTCGGACGCCGCAATGCCACCCTGTTGATCGGTCTGCGCGAGGGTGCGGAGGAGGGCGCTATCAAAACGTTACAGGAGACGTGTAAACAGCATATCGAATACCTGACCCTGCCGTTGGAAGGTTCGCCTCTTCCCATGCCGACGCCTGTCCCTGTGACCGTGGGCGGCGCGACCATTTTTGCCTTACCCGTTGAACATTTTGAGGAAATCTAGCGAGGAGAATGCCTTATGAAAATGATCATTCTTATCTTAAAAGACAACGACGCGGACGAAGTGACCCAGGCGCTCACCGCTGACCAGTACCGCGTGACGCGCGTGGCCTCCACCGGTGGTTTCCTGCGGAGTGGCGTGGTCACCCTGTTGATCGGTGTGCGTGATGAACGCGCTGAGCTGGTCCAGGAGTTGATCCGAGCGAAGCTGCCGCCATTGTCTTCAGGCGAGAAACGCGCAACCTGGTTTGTTGTGCCGGTGGAGCGGTTCGAACAGGTGTAGCCGGGAACAAAACTGACCTTATTAAAGTCTGGACACGGAGGCACACTAAATTTGGTGCCTCCGTGTTTTATAATTAATTTGTGAAGAGGTTTTCATGAAAAAACGATGTTTTATTTTATTTGGTCTGCTTGCGCTTGCGCTGACATTCTCAGCCTGCACGTCTCCGGCTGGAAGTGAAACGCAATCCTCATCGGATCAGGTGGCGACCATTGTGGCATCCACTCTACAGGCGCTTACACCGGTGGTTTCAGATTCCCCGACAGAAGAGCATGCTGATGTTCTTCCGCACAGTTTTTACTTTTTGGGGAGGGATGGGTCGGGATTGTTACAGGTCTTTCGCAAGGAACGCGATGGCAGTACAACGCGCCAACTCACGTTCGAGCCGGTAAACGTCAACTCGTATGATGTCTCTCTTGCAGATGGAAGCGTGGCGTACGTATCGAATAACCAGTTGTTATGGGCGGATGTCAACGGCTCGAGCCGCCGCTTGTTGGTGGATGGCGGGCCTGTGGACCAGATCAATCCTTTCGTAAGCACGTTGAGCAGTCCCGTCTTTTCGCCAAACGGACAAACCCTGGCATATAGTTATCGAGGTTTGAATTTCTACTCGATGACTTCCGGTGTTTCCAGCCTGATCCTTGAAAACCAGTTGGATGATCTCGGCAATGGAGCCATTTTCCCGAAGGAAGTGTATTCGCCCGCCCTCTTCTCTCCCGATGGAACTAAAATGCTCGTTACACTTGGTTATTACGAAGGCGCAGCCTCCGCGATCTATTTCATGGCCAGTAACACACTCGTCAGGGTGAGCACTGATGACCGCGCATTGCTTTGCTGCAACAGGGAGATATGGACAGCCGACGGTTCGGGATATTATTCCGCCAGTTCTGCCATGGGTATGTTCACAGCCGGTTTATGGCGGGTGGATGCTTCGAGCGGGCAAACCACCACGCTCTTTACCAGCAGTTACGATGCAGACATCTTCAATTATGCCAGCGATCCCTACCTTGCGCCCGATGGTCAGTTGTACTTTTTCTTCCACTCATCAAACAGCGAGATTAACCAGCGCACGCCGTTGCAGATTGTCCGTTCCGCGCCAGATGGCGTGACAGGCAGAACCGTTCTTCGCCCCGGCACCTTTGAAGCGATGAATGAAGCGCTCTGGGCGCCGGATGCAAGTTTTGTCGTAGTTGCGATGGCTCCAACGGGAGATATTTATTATGGTGGGCAGGCAGAAGTTACCTATCTTGATGGGCGTCCATCGGTCATTCTGACATCATTTGCACAGGAGATGAAGTGGGGTCCATGACCCAACTCTTTGGCGGGGTCGAAGGCGGCGGAACAAAATTCATCTGCGCGGCGGGTATATCACCGAATGATATCCGCCGCGAGATGCGCATTCCAACCACAACGCCTGATGAAACATTAGGGCAGGTGACCTCGTTTTTCAAACAAGCGGAATTGGATTTTGGCAGGCTCTCCGCTTTGGGGGTCGCATGTTTCGGTCCGCTCGACCCGAATCCTGAATCAGCATCCTATGGGCATATCCTCCCGACAACCAAACCCGGCTGGACGGATGCCGACATCGTTGGCACGCTTCGTTCAACCTTTGATATTCCCATTGGCTTTGACACGGACGTCAACGGCGCGGCGCTTGGCGAATGGACTTGGGGCGCCGCGCAGGGACTCGACACCTTCATCTATTTAACGATCGGCACAGGCATCGGCGGTGGAGGCATGGTCAACGGCAAACTGATGCACGGTCTCCTCCACCCCGAAATGGGGCATATCGTGATCCCGCACGATAAAGAACGCGATCCATATGAAGGTTGGTGTCTATTCCACAAGGATTGTTTCGAAGGGTTGGCATCCGGCCCCGCGTTGGAGGCGCGTTGGGGACAAAGAGCAGAAACGCTTCCACCCGATCATCCCGCCTGGGATTTGGAAGCGCATTATATTGCGCTGGCGCTGGCAAATTACATCACCACTCTCTCGCCACAGCGGATCATCATCGGCGGTGGAGTAGGTGGAAGAAAAGACCTGCTCCCCTTAGTCCGCGAGAACGTGCAAACAATCTTGAACGGATACGTTCAATCACCGGCGATTACAGAGAATATGAACGAATATATTGCCCCGCCTGGGTTGGGAGGTCGCGCCGGGATGTTAGGGGCATTGGCGCTGGCGAAAGAGTCTATCGCGTAGGGGCGAGATACTCTCGCCCCATCTTGGCGGATTGTTACAATTGGGTGGGGAAACCCCGCCTCTACAATCACCCCAGAACAAAATTATCGATCAGCCTCGTCTTCCCTATGAAAATCGCCATCGAGAGCAGAACTTTTCCTTTGATATCATCCAACTCTTCGAGCGTATCGTAATCCGCGCAAGAGACGTATTGTACTTCGGCAAGCGGCTCACCTGCCAAAACTTCTTTCATCTTTCCTCTTATATTTTCAGCATTTCGTTCTCCACCCTCGAATAACTCTTTCGCCGCGCTCAACGAACGGAACAACACCGTTGCGGCTTTGCGTTGATCAGGGTGGAGGTATACGTTGCGGCTGGACATCGCCAACCCGTCCGCTTCACGTACAATCGGGCAGACCACGATCTCGATGGGGAAGTTTAGGTCGCGCACCATTTGGCGGATGACCGCCGCCTGCTGGGCGTCCTTTTGACCGAAATAGGCTCTGTGTGGCTGGATAGCGTTGAACAACTTGGCGACGATGGTCGTCACTCCACGGAAGTGACCCGGCCTCATCGCGCCTTCCAGCGGACTTGTGATCGCTTCGACCTCTACCCAGGTCTGATACCCCTGCGGATACATGACCTCAGCTGTGGGCATCCAGACCAGGTCTGTGAGCGGTTCGATCAGCTTCAGATCGCGGTCAATGTCGCGCGGATACTTGGAAAGGTCTTCGTTCGCTCCAAATTGGGTGGGGTTGACGAAGATGGAAACGAGGACATGTTCGCATTCCTCTCTTGCGCGGCGGATAAGAGAAAGATGCCCCTCGTGCAGGAAACCCATGGTTGGAACGAATCCAACCCTCCCGTCGAGAGAGAGGCGGGCGGAGCGTAGTTCATCCGGCGTTGACGATTTTCGCATAGTCCACTTTCCAGTCGTTGACAGATATAGAAAATATGTGCTAAACTTACCTTCCAACCAACTTAGATAAGGAGAAATAATGGCTTACTCACACACCAATTCCAAAGGAAACACCTACTACCTGCACTCCAACGGCAGGATGTTCTTCTTCTCGAAAGAGATTAAGGACAACGCGCTCGACGCAGTACCCGAAGGTTACAATGTGGTCGAGATGAAGACGGGCATGCTCGTTTTGAAGAAGAACCAGCCTGCTGAAGCGCCTGCTCATGATGCGCCATCAGAAGGTGGAATGTAACCAAAGTATAACCCTGTTCGTGACCAGCCGCCGCGGGTGGCTGGAGAAAATATTGCGCTTTTAGATAAAAAGGAGACTTGACATGATACGCAACATTGCATCTAAAAGAACCTGTAGCCAGAAAGTGAGGGAATTATGCCAGCGCTAAACCGCGTTCAACTGATCGGCCGTTTGGGTAAGGACCCCGAAAGCAAGTTCACACCCACAGGCAAGAAGGTTGCCCATTTCAGTCTCGCCGTTTCCCAGAGATGGAAATCAAGCGGCGAGGCTAAGGAATATACCGAATGGGTCAACATCGAAGCCTGGGGACGGCTCGGCGAGGTCTGCCAGGAATACCTCCAAAAAGGAAGTCTGGTCTATCTCGAAGGCAGGCTCAAGACAGACAAATATGATGATAAGGAAGGCGAGACCAAGTATTACACAAAGGTAGTCGCACTTTCGCTCCAATTCCTTGATAAAAGGGATAAGGATGAGCCTGTGATGACCGTTGAAGAGGAAGCCGCAGATTACGAGACGTAATTCTCTCAACCAAATCACAACTGAATAAAATTGCGACACGCATAAGTGTCGCAATTTTTGTAATATATCTACAAAATCTAGGGATCTGTTGGGCATGTAAAAAGATGAAGATATTGTTGACATTCCTCAAGTGTCAGAGACCGTGTCAACTGCGATTTTGCCAACTCAATCACATCCTCGATTGGCAGGGCAAAAACATAGATCCCCGATACCCCACCAACTGCAAGTCGTTCCCCATCTGGACTAAAAACCACATCTCCTGCCCCGAGGACATCTACTGGCAGGGTTAATAAGTTTGCGCCTGTTGATGCGTCCCATATTTTTGCGGTTCCATCCACGCTAGCGGTGGCGATCATCTTTCCATCCGCACTAAAGGTGACAGAGTTGACTGCGCCGCTATGACCTTTAAGAGTCAATACATCATCCCCGGTGGATACATCCCAAATTCGTACAGTGCCAATTCCACCTGTGATCGCAGCATATTTACTGTCCGGGCTAAAGGTGATATCATACCCAATATCCGGGAAACTATGATTGCCAACCGCTTCTTCAAAAATTTTGGTATTCAATTTTTTACCAGTATTCGCATCCCAGAGCGTAGCTTCTCCATAGGTGTTGCCTGTCAAAATATGTTTTCCATCCGGGCTGAAAGCCGCAGCAAAAAATTCATATTGAACAAATGGCGAGAATCCTTCTGTAACTTCCTGTAGCTTTAGCGCTTGTTTACCATTGACCATATCCCAAACGATTAGCTCGCCATTCGAACTGCTGCTGATGAGACGAGTCCCATCCGAAGAAAAACCCAGGCATGTTATCGATGCTGAATGTCCAATGAGTGAGAATTTTTGTTTTCCCGAATCCGCATCCCAGATTATGATGTTTTTATAACTGACCGCAGCGATCAATTTTCCAGCCGCGCTAAAGGATGTCAAAGAACCATTTTCATTCAACTTCAGCAAGTCATTTCCAGAATTTGCATCCCATACTTTTACAGATTTTTCATCAGGAAAGTCTGCAAGGATTCCTTCACCGTCCACACTATAACTAACCCGCATGGACCAAGGCGACTCTATCGGGATAAAAAGCGCTTCACTTGTTGGATGAATACTCCATATCCGTGTTGAGAAATCCCAACTTGTGGTTGCCAAATATTTTCCAGAAGGATCAAAAGCAACACCCGTCACAGGGAGTGTATGACCGGCTAACGTGTATATTAAATCCCCTGTATCGGCATCCCATA
>DATDAG010000185.1:0-8827 GCA_036525495.1 Anaerolineales bacterium | reverse complement strand
CATGGAACAACTCGGCATCATGCATGCGCCGTTGGTCGGTCACAGCATGGGGGGCACGGTCAGCCTTTCGGTTGCCATCCGTTACCCCGAACGCGTGAGCAAGGTTGTCGTGGTGGGGTCGCCGATTGTCGGGTCATCGCTGGCGTTCCCTCTCAAACTTGCGGGGATGCGCCCCATTGCTTTCCTTCTTTTCAATATGATGAGTGTATTTCGATTTGGCGTCAGGGTGGCTTCCCCATTTATTTGCCGGGACGAACGCTTTGCGGAAATGATGGATCGCGACCTCTCCAGAACGACTGTCGAATCATTCCTGCTTTCGATTGCTTCGCTTCGAAGGACTGATCTTCGTCCCATGCTTGACCAAATCAAAATCCCTTCTATGGGTATTTACGGCGACCGCGACATCATCGTCCACCCAAAGCAGTGGCAACCCATGCAGAAGGGTATCCCGCAGGCGCATATAGAGCGATTTCCGCTTGCCGGGCATTTCCCTATGCTCGAAGAACCTCAGGATTTTGCCGAAAGACTCAAAGTCTTCCTTGATAAGGAAACGCCGGTTCAATCATCCGCGCAAGCCCAGTCGTCTCCCCTGAATACATCCACAACATCAGTCACGCTGGCACCATGACCGAGCCTCAAGTGTTTTTCTATCCGAATCGCATGGGAAGGATCATTCTCCTTTCCATGGAAGAGGTGATGGGGCGGAATGGTGTGAATGCCATCCTTAAGCTCGCTTCGTTGCCCTCTCTATTGGATAATTACCCAGCCGACAACGCGGATCGGGTATTTCCTTTTTCCACGATCAGCAATATGACGGATATGCTGGAACAGGTCTACGGTCCCCACGGCGGGCGCGGGCTTGCCACGCGTATCGGACGCGCCTGCTTCAATAATGGTGTTCGTCAGTATGGCGCACAAATGGGGATCACGGAGATGGCATTCCGTCTTTTGCCGCTCCCTGCAAAGGTAGGGGCAGGTGCAAGGGCTTTTGCTGAATTGTTCAATAACTTTACCGATCAAAGGGTACGCGTCGAAGAGGAAGGGGATATTCTGCTCTGGCACATCGAAAGATGTCCCTTGTGCTGGGAGAGGCACGCAAAGGAGCCGGTCTGTCATCTGGCAGCGGGATTGTTGCAGGAAGCCTTGTATTGGCTGAGCGGTGGAAAAGTGTTCAATGTGGAAGAGAAGACATGCATTGCAGCAGGGGATGAAACCTGCACAATCGTGATTGACCAGTCTCCGATTTTCTAACAGACTTCCCAAACAAAAATGTAGGCGTTCTTTTCAGGGACTGGTTGCCCCTGTTTTTTGGATTTTGTGGAATAATAAAGCAGGATATGTATAAGATCATTATTCCGGATTCCCGGTTAATTTCACCTTTCAATGAACCCGCGCGCGACCTGCGCATACAGAACAATCCGCTGTGGCTTCATCAGAGGAATGTCCTTGCTCCTTATGCCACCCGCGAGAAGGAACTCAAACCAAAGGAGCACCTCCCAAACGAGCGGGTGGAGATGATCGTCTACCGAAACAACCTGTTTTTTGACGAGAGATATATCAATACCTTTATAGCAACTGCACGAAAGAAAAACCGCGCAGTGCGGGCGGCATTCTCTTCGGAAGACCCTGCTTTCAAGGAGCACGCCCTGCCGTTATCCACATCCTACACTGCGGCAGGCGGACTTTATCTCGCTGATCTTTGGTATTACCCGAACGGGCCCGTTGCCGATGTGTCTCCTCTGATCATCGATCTGGAAACTCGTGAACTGGGTTATTATCACGTGCCGACCTATATGGCAGATCAGAGCGGAGACTTGACCTTCCAGGTGCCATTGCGCTCTTTATTAGCGATTGACTCCTGGGTCCATATATTTATTGCTGATGTTGTTTTCGGTTTGTTTTCGCGTGGTGCCAGATTTGAAAAACAGTTAAATGAAGATCTGGTATTTAAACTTCGAATCCTGGGAAAGGCATTATATGAAGGACGCCAGATCCTTGAGTGCTCTGAACTTGTAAAAATCGGCAAGAATTGCATCATTGACCCTCATGCTATCATTCATGGACCTACAACCATTGGGGATAATGTGACGATCAATGCAGGTGCGGTTATTGAGAATTGCATCATAGGAAATAATGTTAATATTTCACAGGATGTCCAGTTGATGTTATCTGTGGTAGGGGATGGGGCGTTTCTGCCGTTCCGTGCATCTCTGTTCATGACCACTGTGATGGAAAATAGCATGATCGCTCAAAATACCTGCTTGCAGATGTGTGTTGTCGGACGCAACACGTTTATTGGTGCAGGTTCGACATTTACTGATTACAATCTTGTTCCAGCCCCGATCCGCGCAGTGGATGGCCGCGGCAACCTGAGTTATGCCAACCGCCCTGTGATCGGGAGCGCTGTGGGGCATAACTGCCGGCTGGGCTCAGGAATGATCGTATATCCTGCGCGTACCATTGAATCGGATGTTGTGCTTGTGGCGTCAAAGGAACGGCGCGTGATAGATAGGAATGTTCGTTACGAAGATAGCGATCACCACAAGTTCAAGTTCCCCGGCTTGCATAAACGATTGTATCCGCCCAGGCATGAGGAATCACAAGAACTGGAATCATGGTAACAAGTGGATACTTTTGCCTTCATTATCCATCCCATCGATCCGAAAAGGGATGTCAGCCGGAAATTTCCGTTTTTGGGGCGCGTGCTCAATGAGAAACAGATAGATTTCTTCTCCACGTTCTTCCCCCCGGTATATATTTCAGAGATTGAAGGGATCCGTTCGGAGGCTACTGGCAAGGAAATCAAAGGCTGGTTCATTGCCTGCCCTTATACGCCAAGAAAAATGATGGATTTGCCGGAGCGCACGGTTTATCGTAAGATTATCCAGACTGGCAGGTTGGCGGAAAAACTCGGTGCGCAGATGCTGGGATTGGGCGCATTCACCTCGGTGGTTGGGGACGCAGGCGTTACAATTGCAAAAGCACTGGATGTGCCTGTGACGACCGGCGATTCGTATACGGTGATCGTTGCGGTGGACGCTATTCGGGAGGCAGCTCGTCTAATGGACATTCCACTCCAGGGCGCGACCGCCGCCGTGGTGGGAGCCACCGGAACCATCGGCAAGATCTGTGCCGACCTGTTGGCTGACGATGTGGAACGGTTGTACCTAATCGGTCGCCGAGAGGATAAACTCGAAGAACTACGCGACAGGCTCGAGGCTCGCGCTGAGCCGGGTCGAAGCGTCCACGCGAGAGCCGAGTTGATCATTAGCACGAGGATGGATGTCCTCTCGGAGGCGCAATTGATCCTGACCGTGACGAGCGCGATCCATGATGTCATCCGTCCGGAATACCTGCAACCGGGCAGTGTGGTTTGCGATGTTGCCCGCCCTCGTGATGTTTCTGCAATGGTGGCGAGGGTGAGAGATGATATATTAGTGATTGACGGCGGAATGGTGGACGTGCCAGGACCCGTTGATTTCCACTTTAACTTTGGTTTCCCGCCCGGCAAGGCATATGCCTGCATGGCAGAGACGATTGCCTTGGCTTTGGAAGGACATTTCGAGGATTACACGCTTGGAAAACACCTTACCAGAGAACGTGTCGAGGAGATCGGTTCGATAGCAAAAAAACATGGTTTTCGCTTGAACGGCTTTCGTTCGTTCGAGCGGGAAGTTACACCCCAGCAAATTGAAACAGTGCGGCGCAACGCAAAAAAAGCAGAACCGGTGCGCGCGGCGCACTCGTAATATCGGAGGTAGTGTATGGGAAAATCGCGATTGTTGGTTGTGGAAGATGATCTCGACATCGGGAACATGCTGAAGATCTATTTCGGCGGCATGGATTTCGATGTCGATGTCGCCGTGCGCGGGTCAGATGCGCTGGAGAAAACCAAACAGGTTCTTCCCCATTTGATCGTGCTGGATATTATGTTGCCCGACATTGACGGTTATGAGGTGTGTCGTAATTTACGAACGAACATGCGCACCAGCCATATCCCGGTGATCTTCCTTACTCAGAAGGATGAACGCAGCGACAAACTGCAGGGACTGGAACTGGGTGCAGACGATTACATCACAAAACCGTTCGATATCGAGGAACTCAAATTGCGCGTTCAGGGCGCTATTAGGAGGGCGGAACGCGAAAGCCTGACCGATCCCCGATCCGGTCTTCCCGCGGGACGGCTGATCGAGGAGCAATTGCGCCGCATCATCCGTGAAAAAGATTGGGCATTGATCGACGCGCGGGTCAATCACTTCGAGCCATTCAAGGATGTGTATGGGTTCGTGGCTGGCGACGATGTCCTGCGTTTTAGCGCCATGTTGATCGGCGAAGTGGTGGATGAATTAGGTACCACGTCAGATTTTATCGGACATGCTGGCGGCGATAACTTCATTATCATCACGAAGGAAGAAAAAGCCTCCGCCATCAGAGACCGCATCAGGGCGAGGTTTGATGAGGAAGTGCAGACGCACTACAATTTCATGGATCGCCAGCAGGGATTCGTGCAAGCTCCCGCCTCGGACGGGACGACCACCAAAGTGTCGTTCATGACCATGACCATGGGTGTGGTCTCGCCCAGTGAACACTCTTTTGCCGATATCCGTGAAATAACAGAACTTGCAGCAGAAGCCCGCCGTCAGGATGCCCCTTCGGCTGGCAAAGCAGGTTGATAAGAGCGGATGTTTGCCGGGCTGGGAGTCGGTCATTATTTAATTTTGCTGGCACTGGCGCTACTACTACCGGTGCTGGCGATTGTCGCGTCCCGGCGAGCTTCCAGAAAAAACCCCCTTGTTCCACAAAACAACTTTTCGTTAATTCCCACTGATTCATCAAAAGTAAATGAAGCGATATTGCTCGTCCAATCCGGTGGACGGGTTGAATTTGTTAATGACTTGGCAAAGGAATGGTTTGGCTTGAACCCGGGTGAAGTACCGGATCTCGAACGTTTGATGCGTCGCGCCCGGCCTGCCGAGGAATTCCTCTTCCTTTGTGCGAAACCCGGTCAAAAGCGGCTTTCCATTGGCAGTCATTTGGTGGAAGCCACATCTTATCTGGTGCCGGGGGGCTATGCCCAGATGCTCCTGGCAATGAAGCCGGTTGAGTACTCGAAAAACCTGTCCGAAACTGGAGCGGGGTCATCAATCCTGCATTTGATTTCAGATTTTGGCAGGGATGTATCCTCAAGTCTCGATCTGGAAGATGTATTAAATGCAGTCTTATTGAATGTGTCGCAATTGATCTCTTCTGACCTGCTGGAGATCAAAACCTGGAACCCTTCATCTCAAAGCCTGACCCCGTTCACATTGGACCCAAAAGGTGGGTCTGGTATTCAGCGTGTATCCCCTTCTCAATTTGGCGAACTGACAGACCACATTCTGCAACAGCATAAACCCGTCCTTGTGACCGATATCCATTCACCTCCGCCAGTGATGGAGAATGTGAACGGAAACTCCCCCGTTCAGTCCTATCTTGGGTTGCCATTGATCGCTGGTGAACAATTGGTAGGGACATTGGAGCTTGGTCATCTCACACCGGGGGTGCTTGGTCAGCAGGATCTTGATTTGATCCAACTGGTCTCCTCCCAGATCGCTTACAGCCTTCGCAATGCCGCACTCTACGAGACCGAACAGAGGCGCTCATCTGAATTAAGTGGGCTTGCCAACCTCGCACAGGCGTTAGGCGCTTCGCACGATTACAGCAACCTTATCCAACGGCTGATCGAAAGCGTTGCACCTCTATTTCCAGTGGACATTCTCGGTTTCCTTTTGTACGATGAAGGCAAAAGGACTCTGGAAGCCCAATCCCCGTTCCAGGGATTGCCCTCTCATATTGTGGATATTTACCGTGCATCCATACCGCTGAAAAGTCCGGCGGAAAAGATTGTCCTTGAGAAAAGGCTGGTCGCCACAAGAAATGCCGCAGGCGACCAGAACTGGCGTGACCTCGGATTGCAAACCCTCGCACAAGCCGCAAGCCTGCGCGAATCTGTGCTTGCCCCCATGATCTCCGGCGACCGGTTGGTGGGCTACCTCCAGGTTTCAAATCATAAAGGCGGCTCGGTCGAGTTTTCTGAATCGGAGATACGGCTGATCGAATCGGTTGCACAGCAAGCCGCAGGCATCATTGACAACTCGGTCACCGTGGAGCAGACCCGTCAACGCGCGTTGCGCTCCGATGCCTTGCGCCGTATTGCCAGCCTCGCCGCATCCACCGCGACCATTAACGAAATCCTGCGCTTCTCGATCCAGGAACTTGCGCGTCTCTTCCAAGGAGAGATTGCCGCCATCTTTTTGCGAGATGAACAACTTGGCGAATTACGCCTGCATGAAGATTCAGTGTTCGGCGCTACAACGGATGAGATCAACACTCTCAGCCGCCTTCACATGGATCCCGCACAATACCGATTTACTGTATCAGGGAGCCAGCGATCATTCCTGTCGGGACGATTAAGTTCAGATCGTCGCGTCTTGCCTGGGTACCGGCCCCTCGTCACAACCTTGCAAGTCGAGTCTGCTGTGGTTGTCCCGCTTGTCCTGCGCGATCACAGTCTTGGCGAACTCATGCTTGGCAGTCGAAAAGCTGAATTCTTCAATAGTTACGATCTCCAGATCATCTCAACCGCCGCCGGTCAACTGGCATCGGCAATTGATGATGCATCCCGCTCCACCATGACCGACGAAGCGTTACGACGGCGTGTCGAGCAACTCACGTCCATCGCCCGTGTCAGCCGCGAACTCAACTCCATGACCGACCTGCCTTCCCTGTTGAACGTGGTGCATAACGAGGGTCTGAAAACATCCCAGGCTGATTGTGGCACCATTCTCCTGTTTGACATGGACGCCTCCACTGACCCGTTGCCTGTTTCACTTTCGATTGGCTGTGAACCACCCGGAAGATTCTCGAATCTTGAAGAGCAGGTCATTCATACTGGCGAACCCTTGGTGGTCGCGGATATTGCACAGACGGATACTCTCCCTCCTCACGATGGGGTCCGTTCCCTTATGGTCGTACCAATTGTCAGTCAGGGAAGAACCGCAGGTCTAATCCTTTTGCATTCCAACGTGGATGATTACTTCGATGACGCATCGCTGGATGTTATGCAATCCCTTGCCTCGCAAGCCGCGGTCGCCATCGGCAATGTCCAGCGCTACCAGGAACAATTCCAGCGTTCCGAACTCTTGCGCAGGCGGACAGGTGTCCTTACGCGCTTATCGGAGAGCAGTGGCATACTGAATTTTGAGCAACCGCTGGAGCAGTCACTGCGCGGTATTGCAGAACATATCAGCGAGTCCACGCCGTTCAGCGCTGTGCTTATCAGTGTGCTTGAACCAGAAAGCGGATTATTAAGGCGTGTGACCGGTGTGGGGTTCCCCCCGGATACCCTGGCAGAACTCGTGGCTCACAAACAACCTTTTGCAAGCCTGCAACAGATCCTCAAGCCCCAGTTCCGTATCAACCGCTCTTATTTCATCCCGGTGGATCAATCTCCCATCATTCCGTCTGATGTGCATATGGTTACGCTCCAGGGTGGGGATCGCACGCAGACGACACCAAACTCCTGGGATCCCGATGATACACTGGTAACAGTACTGGAAGACAACCAAGGCAGCCCGCTTGGGATTATCAGCGTAGATTCTCCCCGCGATGGCATGCGCCCGGACCGCGCAACCATCGATGCTTTAGAGATATTTGCATCGCAAGCAGCGCTTGTAATTATGGTAAATCTTCGTGTGACTAGCCTGCGTACACAGGTTGAGTCTCTAAACTCGGGGATCGAACGACAGCAACGCCTGATCTCAAACACACAGAACGATCTACCCGTTCTGCTCCGAAAAGACCTGGATCAGACCATTGCCATCCAAAACCTGGATCAACGTTCACAGCGCGTCCGCGCCGGGCTCGCCATTACAGAATCGGTGAGCCGCCAGTTGGACGCCTCCTCTGCTTTGCAGGCTTTGGCGCGCGAAACACTGACCCAATTGGGCATGTCGGTCGCGCTCGTGGCAGAAGCGACAAATGAAGGTCCGCGGCTGTCACATGTATTGGGAAACGTACCGCGCGCAACCAACCCTGAATCGTTGTTTGGTCAACGGAATCCACTTCGGACAACTTTGCAGAGCGGCGAAGCCATCCTTGTCTCGACCCTGGATGAAAATCTCGATTGGCGTGATACCCCGTTATTGACTGCCCTTCGCGCAAAATCCATGGTTTGTTTACCGATCAAGATTGACAAACGGACGGTCGCGGCAATGATGGCGATCAGTCCTGAGTCACTGCCTTCATTCACAGATGAAGACCTTCAGGTGTATCACCAGATCGCGCGGCAGACATCGGTTATTTTGCAGAATATTTCCCTGCTCAACGAGACTCGCCGCCGCCTGCAGGAAGTGAACCTCCTGCTCGATTTCAGCCGCCAACTGCGCGGACTTGACTCCGATCATATCGTCCGGTCGCTTTTGGATAGTGCGCGTAAGGCGCTCAGTATGGCGCACGCCGGGGTCGTATTGATCTGGGATGAACACACCGGTCAGTTATTACCCAAAGCAGTCTCTGGTTATGCGGATAATGAGGCAATGACAAAGATCGCATATCACGCCGGAGAATCACTGCCCGGGCAGGTATTCGAAACAAATCGTTCCTTGCGTGTGGATGAAGTACAATTTACGCGCGATTACACATTCTCGACGGAAGGGCAATTGCTCTATCGTCAGGCAACTGGTGGGCGTTTGCCCATCTCGAGTTTGTTAATCCCGATCCAGTCTGGCGACCAGCGGGTGGGTGTGATCGTTCTGGATAATTTCAATACACCTGTTGCCTTCCGTGA
>DATDAG010000184.1:0-11609 GCA_036525495.1 Anaerolineales bacterium | reverse complement strand
AATTGAAAAAATGCGAAAAACAATCACAGGTGAATCAAGATGAAACTTGTCAGCATCAATATTGGGAAAGAACGAACGCAACAACGCAAGGATTACATTGAAACGACGGGTATCTACAAAATGCCTGTCAGCGAACCTGTTGAGATCAAGTCAATCGGCATTGAAGGCGATGTTATCTGCGACAAAAAGAATCACGGCGGACCCGACCAGGCGATCTATATCTACGGTTCGGCAGATTATTTTTGGTGGTCACAGGAACTTGGAAAGGAACTTGCTCCCGGCACCTTTGGTGAAAACCTAACCATCAGTGAATTGGAAAGCGCACAATTCAACGTGGGAGATTTCCTACACATCGGCCATGTGACTCTTCAAATCACCGCACCGCGCATCCCGTGTGGAACGTTCGCCACACGCATGGAAGACCCGCATTGGGTGAGAAAGTTCCGCCAAGCAGAACGTCCTGGTCTGTATGTCCGCGTCATCAAAGCAGGGATTGTGAGAGCAGGCGATGAAGTCACTGTTGGAAAATATACGGGCGAGACGATCTCCATTTTGCAGATGTACCGTGACCATTACGATAAAGACTATCGTGAAGAACTCCTGCATCAATATCTCAACTCCCCCATCGATATTCGCAGCCGCGAATACATGGAAGGAGAACTGCAAAAATTGCTGGCATAAAAGAAAATGCTCCCTCTTCATGAAGTCGAGACTTTTTTGAAATTCACACCTGCGCCATTGCAGGACATTGTTCTTGAACTCCGCAATCTCATCGCGGAAGTGGCGTCAGACGCGGTGGAGGTCATTCGATGCAAAGGACTCAGCTACTTTCACGAAGGACGCGGAGGTGTTGTCAGCGCGGGGATTTGTCAGATTGGCATCCATAAAGACCACATCCGTCTTGCATTCATCCACGGGGCATTTCTATCTGATCCAAAACAAATGCTTGAGGGGAATCAAAAGGCAAAGCGCTTCATCAAGATCAAGTCCTTTGACGAAGCGCCATGGGATGAATTGAAAAGCTGATCGAAGAGTCGTCCCGCTTTGATCCGCGTTTTTTGTAGGGCGGGTTTGCAACCCGCCACTCTTCAAATTACCGAGAAGCGTCAGGCTAAAAGCCTGACCTACAAATTGCATTGCTTTTCTAGAAAAAGTGTTCTATAACAAAGATCGTCGTTGTCCTATTTAGCCAAAGGAGTAAAACGATGACTTCACTCGATAAAGCAGTTCAGACACAGATCGATAACATCCAAAAAAAGACAGGGAAATCGCTCGACCAAGTAGCCACGATCATCAAAAAAAGCAGGTTGACCAAACATGGCGAAATTCGTGATATGTTGAAAAGCACACTCGGCTTGGGTCACGGCGACGCCAACACGCTCGTGCATGTGGTGCTCAGATCCGACGGCACGCGCGCCGCGGAAGGAAAGCCAATGGATGCGGTGTTGGACGAGATCTACACAGGAGCGAAGGCGGGCTTCCGCCCCATTCATGAGAAATTGATGAAGCACATCAATAAATTCGGCGAGTTCGAGATCGCGCCGAAGAAAGGTTACGTCAGCTTGCGGCGCAAAAAACAGTTCGTGATGATCGGCCCGAAGACCAACACGCGCTTTGAGGTGGGTATCAACGCAAAGGATTTCAAAAGGAACAAACGTTTGCTCGAACAACCCAAAGGGAGTATGTGCAATTACATCGTCAACCTGACCGACGTCAAGGAAGTGGATTCTGAGTTGGTGGCGTGGTTAAAATCTGCTTTCGAACAGGCGGGATAAGATTGGTTTCGAATAACATAGTGGGGCAACAAGAGAAAAGGAGAAAATCATGTCCGAGCAAAAACACCCAGGAATCTATTTAATTGTTGAATTCGACTGGCCCCGCCCTTTCGATGCAGAGGTTGGGAAGAAGGCGCGACATCTGCACGACATCGTCCAGGGGAAAACATGGATCCGCGAAAGTGTTGCCGCGAGCGCAGGCATCGGGGAAGGTCCAAGGTCCATCTGGGTGTTCCGGCTTGAGAATTACGCCGCGCTTGACCGTCTGCTCCGTGATGCATCGGACAAGGTTTCCAAGGCATATAGTGACTTCTTTACCGCCATGCCCAGAGTTGTGGATAAGATCCGTGAAGAAGTGATTTTTGTATAAGGAGAAACAACATGAAAATCACGATGAGCCCTAATATTGCAATCAGGACCCAAAAGCAATTCAACGAAGCAGTTGAGTTCTATTCAAATGTGCTTGGTTTCAAAAACCGTTCCACTGATCCAGAACTTGCTGATTTTGATGCAAGCCCCATCAACCTCTTCGTCCTTGAAGACGCGGAATTACGCGGTCCCGTTATGGAATTGTTCGTTGACGATCTCGAAGAGGCTCGCAAGCATTTTGAGGCGAATGGATGCAATATATTACGCTGGAGAGGAAAAAAGCAGGACTGCTATATCGAAGACCCTTTCGGCGTGCGGTTCAATGTTTGGGAAAATAAAGAGTAGCTATGCCCCGTCCGCGTTACCCCATGCCGAAGTTCATCCGTGATTCGCTCAATGAGCATGGATTGATGGGTGCGTATAACTCTCGTCCGCCGTATCAGCGCAACGATTACATCGGCTGGATCAATCGCGCGAAACGCGAAGATACGAAGCACAAACGATTGAATCAAATGCTGGATGAATTGAAAAAGGGTGGAGTGTATATGAAGATGAAATGGAAACCAAAGGAGTAAAAAATGGAACTCGGATCATTTTCGGTGAGCCTGAGCGTAAAGGATATCAAAGACTCAAAAGCCTTTTACGAGAAACTCGGCTTCAAGGTCACCATGGGCGATATTTCACAGAATTGGTTGATCCTCAAGAACGGCGACCATGTGATCGGTCTATTCCAAGGGATGTTCGAAAGGAACACACTGACCTTCAACCCCGGCTGGGATCAAAACGCGCAACAACTCGACTCTTTTACAGATGTTCGTGACATACAACGACAATTGAAGGAACAGGGCATGGAACTGGCAAGTGAGTCGGATGAGAGTACAACAGGTTCCGCTAGTTTGATGTTGTTCGATCCAGATGGGAATCCGATCCTGATAGATCAGCATGTTTAATTATTAGAAGGCATACGTATGTCAGGCTTTCAGCCTGACATCCAATTGTCATCAAGTGCATGGCGGGTTGCAAACCCACCTTACTTAATCGACAGAAATCGCTTCATCCCTTGACTTCGAGTTGGCGCGTCGGATGAAGAACAGCGCGGGGGTCAGGAGCAGGCTTGAGGTCACGAGCGAAGCAACAGCGGAACCGAATGCCGCGATCACCGCGACCATGGGTCCACCCAGCATTTGCCCGATCGCATCCACCTGCCCAAACATCGAATGAACTGTGGCGCGCACTTTTGAATCCAGGTTCTTGTTGACCCACGCGGTTTGCAAAGGTCCTGCGATGTCACGCAAAACGTCAATGGACAAGTACAGGCAGAGGCTTAGAACAAGAAGCGGCGAAAGCGCAAATCCAAGCAGTGAGAGAGAAATCAGTCCCGTCACGATCAACATCGCGCGACCAATCGCAAGCGGGTTGCTCGTGTCCACGCGCTTCTCCACAAAGCGGACAGCGAGAATGGTAATGAGCGTTCCAGCGATCCGCAGGGCGGCAAAGAAAGCAACCTGATTATCACCAAAAAGAAGCGGCAACTCAAACGTATCAAGCAAATGCTTCACCCATAAGCGGTCAAAGCCTTCGCTGTAGATCCCATAGAACAACCCGACACCACTGACGCTCATCAAGTGAGGGCGTGAGCGCACAATATTCATCCCCTGCCTGAACGTATGCCACATGTGCTGCCATGTATTGCGGTCTTCGCGAGGCGTGGGATGAAATCCCGTTTCGGGCATGATGAGCATGAGCGTGATGCCAATCAACATCACCCCAACCGCGCCAACCTGGATCGGCAAGGCGATATTGTTCACACCGACCAGCGCGGCAAGCCCCATGCCGATCAACGATGCAAACAGACCCGCCCGTGTTGCACTTAAAAATAAATTATTGGCATCGTCTTCACCGATCTCATCGGATATCCATGCCTGTGTTGCGCCTGAGGTAAAGGTGTAGCCCAACGCCCAAATGACCTGTGCCAGCAAGATCGGCAGGAACGATGGATAGAGCCCTTCAACCAGAAAACCCACGCCCATTAACACAAAACCAATGATGATGGACAACCTGCGTGAATACACGTCCGCTACAATGCCCGTCGGCACCTCGAATACGAATGCAGAAATCTCCAGAGTAGTGCCGACCAGAATGAGTTGGACGGGCGAAAGTCCCGCGACCGTGGCTTCGTACAGCGACGTGACGGTAAACATCATCGCGAAGAAGATCGACGCGCTGAATTCGATAAAGATGTAAACAGATTTTGGATTTGCCTTTAAATTGAAAAACATGCCGATAAATCAGAAGGTCACGTTTGCGAAGTCCCTGAAAAGGGGAATTGTGACCTACAAAATTTCCCTTAGCTGTTTCAGAGCCAGATCAGGACTCTTAAAGTGGATTCCCTTGATGCCAAGTTTTTCACAGGCTTCGATATTCTCGAAAAAGTCGTCCACGAACACCGCTTCCTTTGCTTTGACTTGTAACTGCTCCAGCGCAATATCATAGATCTTTGGGTCTGGCTTTGCCACGCCCACTTCGGCAGAGATCACCATGTGATGGAAGGCATCGTCGAACTTTTCGCGTACAATGTAGTCACGCAGTCCGTTCCAGGCATTGGAGATAAGACCGACTTTGTATTTCGGTTTGATGGAGCGAAGAAAATCCACAATCTCAAGGTCAATCACATCGCCTGCGAAGAATTCGTCGCGAATACGTTCGTATTTACTGGCAGGTTGTTTTAGTACTTTCATCACATTGAGCCAGTGTTCCTCTTCGGTGATCTCGCCCACAGTCGCTTTGGCAGCGGAGCCGTTTGGTCCGCCGCCAAATACAATCTTGTCGATGTCATCGTAGTCCATGCCGAAGCTTTCAGCGAGATGCTGTCGCGGCGCCTGATATTCCGTGCGGACGATGACCCCGCCCAGATCGAAGAAGACTGCCCTGATGCTCATTTGCTTTTCTTGGCAGATGCTTTCTTTTGTTTGGCAGGCTTCTCTTTGGCAGGTTTATTCTTGGCGCGAGCCTGCACAGCCTTACCTGCCCGCGTCCGATGCTCAGGCTTGGACTCGGTCACAGGGGTAGAGTCAGCCTCCGGCTGAGGGAGAGGCGCTTCTGGTTGCGGGTTCGCTTTCATTTCCGCCTCCAATTCTTTAAGCGCTTCGCGCCAGTTGGGCGTGGTCATTTCCAGTTTTTGGCGCAGGACAGGCGTGGCACGACGGCAACGAGGACAGTGCGCGTCGTAGTGATTGAGTTTATTCGCATCCATATGTTGGAGTGCATCGAGTTTTTCGATGCGACCAAGTGTAAATGGGGTCTGGCAAAAAGCACAGCGAAGGTTCATGTTGGTCTCCTTTTATTGCCGATTATTAAAGTGATTGTACACTGATTTCTTTGCCGGGTCTGATCTCCTTTTCGAACTGTTCGAATGCGTGGTGGACATGCATGCCTGCATTTTCATACAGACGTAAAGCGCCGGTCAGGTTCTCCGCATCCACACCCAAGCCAGCCATGCGCTTGCCGCGCCGGTACAGTTCACAAAACGCGTGACGAAGCAAGGCAAGCCCGATGCCGCGCTTGCGCCACGGACGACGCACGCCAAGGGTATTCACATATCCAACATCCGGATTGTCGAATGCCTGTCTACGACACAGACAGACCCCGGCGATTTCATCACCATCCATGGCGATGAACCAGAGTGTGGGATCGAAGCTCTCGTACCCGGTCATCATATGTTTGAAACGCTGCAAGCCTTCCTCAAAAGGCTCTTCCACATGTCCGAAATGATCGCTAAATGATTCATCCACTGTGCGATACACCGCATCGAGATCTGTTTCCGGGTCATAGGTGCGGAGGGTAATGCCATCAGCCCACTGAGGTTCGACCGGCGGCGCGTCCATGTTGATCCGCATATTGTAGAAACTGCGGATGTGATGATAGCCATTGGCATGGAACAACGCCTTTGGACGCTCAGCCTTTTGATAGGTACCTATACGCGGCGCAAAACGCAAATCCGCGGGGAGGCGGGTCATTGCATCCTTTGCTCGTTCCTCAGCCCACATAAGGAGGTATGTGCCAATACCGCTTCCTTCATAGCGCGGGTCGACGCGCCCCCAGATCCACGGGTGGACGGGCAATTTGGTGGTTGTCCAAACCTCAATGTACCCGACCATTTCTCCATCCGGCGCGAAGACCACACGGATGTCTTCCATCGGGTCAAATCTGGGCAATACCCATTCCCTGCGGATAACATCCGCATCTGTGATCTCGTCTTCATGAATGACCGATTGCGACCAGCAGTTGAATAACGCCAGTGAAGCATCTACATCATCCATTACCGCTCCACGGATGGTGAAACCTTCGGGAAGCGAGCCCTTCAATTGTTCCTGCAAATTCGCTTTCATTTCTTTCTCCTATTCCTGCTCATCGAGTTCGCGGCCCGGACGCAATTCCTTTTCAAAGATCACATCCTCAACAGCGATATTCATTCCAACTTTTTGATACAAGCGCGTTGCTCCCGTAGGATTGGAAGCATCGACGCCAAGATTTATTTTCATCACACCACGTTTGTAAAATTCATTGAACGAATGTAAAAGCAGGGCTTCGCCCAACCCACGTTTGCGCCACGGACGGCGGACACCCAACGTGTTCACCCATCCGAATCCGTTACGGAAACGGTTTTGCGAGAAGCCCGCGATCTGGTCGCCTTCCCACGCGATCTTCCAGAGCGTTGGGTCGAAGTCTTCGTATTCCATCCGCCGAAGTTTCCAGTTGTTGAAATTTCCCGGCACGTGACCCCAGTGATCCTGGAAGGCTTCCTCATTTGCCTGAAAGACGGGATAGGCATGTCCCTCTGCGTCAAAGGGACGCAGTTCGATACCGTCGGGCAGGGGTTTGAGTTTCGGCACTTCGGTAAGGTTTGTCTCCATCATCCAGTGATAGCGGATGGCTCTATATCCTTCGTCTTCGAACATTTCACGTACAAGCAGGTCTGACCCATTCGTTCCCACTCGGATGTAGACACGCAGATCAGGTTCGGCATGTTTCATCTCATGAAGTGCGCGTTCATCAACCATGTGCAGTAATGCAGTACCGATCCCATGCCCGCGATACTCGGGGTGGACATAACCATCGGCGTTGAAGTAAGCATGTGCGTGGCGATGGACAAATTCCTCATAGCCCACAACACGCCCGCCTGCCTCGGTCACAACCCATGCATCGGTTTCCAGTTTAAAGCCTTCAGTCTTCCACTCATTTTCCACTTCCTGCAGCGATAATGCCGAATCTGCATCGTTGTCAGCAGTAAGCACATCGCGGATCAAATCGGTCACCGCGGCAAGGTCAGTCCATTGCGCTGGACGAAGTATAAATTTTTCGGTGTCCATGTTTATTTCCTCTTTTGATAGATCAACAGTTTTTTTGACTTCCGGAATCCGACCGTCTCATATAAACGGATCGCGCCTTCGTTATCGTAGTTCGTGCAGACATCCGCCTCGGTCATACCCTCAGACTTGAGCCTGCGCATCGCTTCGAAAAGCAGACTCTTCCCGAGACCTTTTCGCTGGTAATTAGGATGTGTCCCAACTGGTTCGAAATGACCAACCCTGGTCAGTTCATCCGTCCATACGATGCAATATGCGGCAACCTGCCCATCCGGTGACATGACAAATAGTTCATGTTCCGGCACGTATACTGGCGACCGCATGAACCGCCAAGTACGGGGCCAATATTCTTCAAAAGGTTTGTTCGAGTCGAACGCCGCATGAGAAGCCATTGACCTTAAGCGCGCGTCCTCTTCTGTGCCTCGCGAGGCTCGAATGTGGAATCCATCTGGGAGCGGTGACTCAGGAACAGATCCATTTAATGACCGGCTAAAATGGATAAAATGTTTCTGCTTTGGCTCGAATCCATTGTGTCCAAACCATTGAGCACGCACTTCATCATTCCCTGCGATCCAGTAAGACTCAACAAAATCCAGGGTAGACATCTCAGATGCCGCGTACATCAATATCTCACGTTCACGCGGATCGCCACGCAAGGATGGATCTACGCAAACATCGAATGTTTTTTCCTCTTGCAACAACAAAGCCCAGCCAACGAGGCGGTCACCATCCATCCACAAACGAATGTTGGACTGCCAGATTTCCTGTGGCACATCGGTATAAAACAGCCACCATTGCAGGTCACCGCGGTGAATGTAATGTGAGCCGGTATCAGCCTTCGCTCCTTCGGACAGAAGGTCGAGCATGGCATGCAGGTCGCGCAGACCTTTATATGAACGTGGTTTCATTTTATTCTTCCTTCCTTACCTGCCCCTCTACCCGCTTTGACTTTGCTGGTATTCCACAGCTCTTTCGGCACAATGTCAGCGTAAGAAGGGTGAGGGTTAAATAAAAACAGCCGCGGGCAAGTGCACCGCGGCTGTTTGTCTACGATAATTCGCGTAAACTAACGATGAGCAGGCGCACTACGACAAGGAACGAAACCGGAACCGCCGGTTTGGGTGCGGAAAGACTTCGTAAACTTCGTTGCGATGTTCATTGCCATGGGTCGTGCGCCTCCTTTCTGTAGGATTTTTCGGACGCAGGCGAGTGTAACATGCTGGTTTGTTTCCCGTCAAGTATATGATGCACAGAAAGGCTTATTTGTATGGCTACCTGGAAAACTGACGTAGATACCATCCCACTTCACACGATATTGATCGCTTCTGATCAGCCGCAAAACATCTTTGTGCTGGAGACTCTCTTCCAGCAGAGGAACTGCATTGTGCTCTCTGAAACGAATGTCGCCAACACACTGCAAACTGCGCGGCTGGTGGGTCCTTCATTGATGCTGGTGGATATGAAACTCTCGCAGGAAAAACGCAATGGCTTGCTGAAAGAATTGCGCCTCGCCAGCCGGGGTCCCATTATTCTGATGACCTCAGCAAGCACTGTCGAGGAAGTCCTTGAAGCTAATAAAGCAGGCGCGGATGAATGTCTCGTCAAGCCGGTCAACCCGGCAGTGCTGATCGTCAAGGCAATGGCGTGGCTGGGGCACGGGCAACGCAAGAAGTTCATGACCGGTCCGTTGAGCGTTAACGCCACAGTGTAGATTTCCGCTTCCTCCTCCTTTTTGAATTGAAAACTCCCGTTTCTGCGGGGGTTTTCAATTTCTACGGTGCAATCAGCCCCGCTTGAAGTTC
Source organism: Anaerolineales bacterium (assembly GCA_036525495.1). Lineage (GTDB taxonomy): Bacteria > Chloroflexota > Anaerolineae > Anaerolineales > Villigracilaceae > Defluviilinea. The sequence goes on along the minus strand of DATDAG010000184.1, from coordinate 2,297 downwards.
GTCCAATTTCTGTTGAACATCCTGTTGCTTTCCCGGGGAGAGGAGGCTTGGATCCACATCACTCAGCCCAAGGGGAGATTGAACCGTGATGCCCCCTTGTCCAAAAGCCAGCTGAGACCAGGCAGTCTGTATCGCTTTGATAGTATCCGGCTGGATCGTCATGATCCAGCCCGCAGGTCTCTGCTCAGGGCTGACCGTCCCGATCATCATTGTGCCAGTGGTGCCCACATAATCCACAAGGTCTTGTGTGTAAATATCGGGGTGGATGAAGATCGTGCGCACCTTATATTGCAGGATCAGGATATCCGCAAACGCGTCATAATCATTTACATCCTGCTCTGCCCCGATCTCGAGGAACTGCGGGAAATCCCAGGGCAGGTAAAAATATGGGCGGCAGAGACCGCAATAAAACTTCCTGCCATTGGCAAATGAATTGTACATGCGGATTGCATCGTTGTTGTCTTTTGGCATCAACATGCCGACGCGGTAATCGTCCGTCAGCATGGCGGCTGTATACCCGGCAAGGAAACCGGAAATCTCAGGTTGTGAACTCCCGCCAAGTACACTGACATTACCGCCTGGCAGAACACCCGGAAGATTGATCGCAAGGAACTGCACATCTGGTGCGGCGGCGGCAAGCGCGGTAATGCCGGGGTCGGGAGGAAGAGCAATAACAATCTTCAAGCCCGGCTCAAGGTTGGCTGACGACAAACTGTTTAGCACCTGAAAGCGCATCCCGGAAGCCTGCGCAAGATCGTAGACCGTTTTCTGGTAAAGGTCCGATGTCCCTGCATCCATATCCGCGGGCAGGATCAGGATCGCGAGCGGGATGGTCGGGGTGGATGTAGGCGTGGGCAGAAGAACAGGGGGGTCGGTTGGCGCAATCGTCGCGGTGACAATGGCGGCAGGCTCACCCGCCCCACATGCGCTCAACACGGCAGTGAGCGCCAAAAGAATGATCAATCTCAAACGCACAGTGACTCTCCAAGCATAGGATGGACGAATTATACACGGGGATTAAAATAAAAGACCGCGCCAACGCACGGTCTTCCATTGGATGAAATTACGCTTCCTACTTAACTTTGATCTGGATCTTCTTCGGCTTGGCGGATTCTGCCTTGGGCAGTGTCAGCGCCAGAACGCCATTTGCGATCTTTGCCTCGACAGAGTCCGCTTCGATGGCGGCAGGCAGGCGCAGGGTCCGCGTGAACGAACCGTGCGGAAGTTCCTGCATCAGGTACTCGTTCTCATCCTGTTGGTATTCGCCCTCGATGCGGAGGACATCGTCCAAGACCTGGATGTTCAGGTCATCGGCACTAAGCCCCGGCACAAGCGCGGATAGGATGTACGCATCGTCCTCCTCGCGGATATTCACGCCGAGGGTATGCTGATCGTTCTCAACCCAACGGCGCACTACGCGACGGCGGGGTCTCTGCTGGACATTGTTATATGGATAAGTTTGTAAATAGAAGGTCATGGTTTATCTCCTTGATCGATTATTGAATTGGGTCAAGTTTATTTTGGGAATGTAAGAAAAGAGATAATGCCGCATAGAAAATGTATAAGAAAATCCCCCGCAGGAAAACTTGCGGGGGATACTTTGAAACTTGTTTTGGTGCTAGGGCAGGAACGTATTGACCCAATTAAGAGACCAGGAACGATCCATACGGAAGACACCGCCGGTGCCGGCACAGTTGCCGTTGATACCAAAGGACGTCACACCTGCGACCACATTGCTATCACCCAGGAAGTTGGGACCACCGGAGTCACCGAAGCAGGTGCCGCCAGTCGAGTGATTGTTCGAAAGCAGAATGGAGAAGTCACCAGTGAATCCAGGGACATTGATCTGGATCAGATGTGGATGGGCCACCATGCGAACCCGTTCAGACTGAACGAAGACCGGGTTGATCTGCTGCAAACCATAGCCGACAGCAGTGAAAGTCACATCCTGTTTCCCGCGTTGAGTCTTTAATGCGTCCAGCTGGTTTAGAGTGGGCAGTACACCATATTCACCGTTGGGGCTGTCGAATGGCTCATCAAGCACCACAACACCCACATCACGGATGAAGAACGCATTCGGGTTGTAATCGGGATGCGTGTAGGGCGTACCACCTACATCACCAGTGAATGGATACCCATTCGCCGGGATGCCAGATTGCACATCGGCGTCGAACCAAATTTCTACGTGCGCCGCCGGTGATTCAGTACAATGTCCAGCAGTCAGGAAAAGCGTCGGCGAAAGCAGGGTGCCACTGCAACGCCACATGGGGTTGCCGGCCGCGTCCTGCGCAACCATC
>DATDAG010000183.1:0-6304 GCA_036525495.1 Anaerolineales bacterium | reverse complement strand
TTTCCTTCTTGTTTTTTTCCCTGCTGATATCTTATGAGGCCACCCCTGCCCATTTTGGGGAGCTGGTTTCGCGCCTGTTCTTGCTCGTCCAGTCCCTCTCTCTATTATCACTTCTTTATTGCGTTGGTTTTCTTCACCGCTGACTAGAAAAGTTAATTACAGGGACACAAGTACTTTTAGGCTAATGGTCTCGTAATGATGGGGTTCGTTCTTTTGTGGTATATTCCCGTTCACTATGGATGACAAAATCACAATTATCGAAGGACCGCCTCCTGTTTTCGAGGCTGTAAACGACGGCTGGGCACTGGGCTTGAACGAGAGCGCCGGTCTATCGGTCCCGGCGTTGACCCGTCTGCGGACCTTCAACGGACCTGCACTCGTGGAACGCTGTTACCGCGCATGGAAGGCAATGTCCCCCATCCACCTGCATTACCGCAATGATATGGGTATGGAGCAATCCGCCCCCATCCTGGCGGCGCGCAACGTGGACACATCTGATGGTCATGTGCTTCTCCTGTGGGTATACCTCGACCACGAAAAGGTGGAATATGAGTTCGACACAGGCGAGGATGATACGGACGAAAACGATTTCGAATAAGACAACCGACCGGGCTTGTGCCCGGTCTTTTTATTGGAAAAGAACTGCCATTCATCATATTGACGGGTTTTTATTTCCCGTGATATGGTTAAAAGGCAGTTAACTTTATTGGGATCACTCGATGGCAATGCAGTTACATAACCCAGGCGAAAAGCGGGCGCCCGTTCCGGGATGCCCGCTTATATTTTTCCCTATTTACAACACTCTTTCTTAGGAGAATAACATGTCGGAACAACTCAATGCCTTTGATATGGCGCAAGAACAATTCGACGGCGTCGCCGAAATACTCAAACTCGACCTCGGCGTACGTGAAGTCCTGCGCTGGCCAATGCGGGAGTATTCCTTCCGCATCCCCATCCGCATGGATGATGGCTCGCTTCAAGTCTTCCAGGGATTCCGCGTCCAGCATAACGACGCGCGCGGACCCAACAAGGGTGGCATCCGCTTCCACCCCAACGAGACATTCGACACCGTGCGCGCCCTCGCCACCTGGATGACATGGAAATGCGCCGTTGCCGATATTCCGCTCGGCGGCGGAAAGGGCGGCGTGATCTGCGATCCATCTGCGCTTTCAGACAACGAAAAAGAACAGATCTGCCGCGGCTGGGTGCAAGCCATGTGGAAGAACATCGGTCCCCGCAATGATGTCCCCGCGCCGGATGTGGGCACCACCCCCCAAATGATGGGCTGGATGATGGACGAATATTCACGCCTCGTTGGTGAATACACCCCCGGCGTGTTCACAGGCAAGCCCCTTGGCGGCGGCGGCTCGGAAGGCAGGACTGAAGCCACAGGTTATGGCGTGATCTATACTGTGCGCGAAGCCATGAAACACCTCAAGATGGATTCCCATAAAACTGTTGCTGCCATCGAAGGCTTTGGCAATGTGGCACAATACGCCGCCATCGGTTTTGTGGAAATGCTTGGCGGGAAGGTTGCATGTGTTTCCTGCTGGGATCGTCACGACAAGAAGTCCTACACCTACAGCCACAAGCAGGGTATTGACCCTCGCTTCCTGCTAACCATCGTCGACCAATACGGCACGATAGACAAAAATGCCGCTGAAGAAGCCGGTTACCTGATCGAAGACGGCGATGCCTGGATCACAAAGGAGGCGGATGTGCTCATCCCCGCCGCCATCGAAGGTCATGTCAATGCCGAAACCATCCAAAAGATGTCGAGCCGGGTCCGCATCGTGGCGGAAGGCGCCAACGGTCCCTGCACGCCCGAAGCGGATGAATTCTTCAAGCAAAACAAGATATTCAACATCCCCGATTTCCTCTGCAACGCGGGCGGCGTGACAACATCCTACTTCGAGCAGGTTCAGAACGATATGAACTACTACTGGACCAAGGAGGCAGTGCTCGAACGCCTCGACACCAAGATGACCCTCGCCTTCAATGCAGTTCTCGATACCGCCGAGAAAGAGAAAGTCTACATGCGCGATGCGGCATACATGGTCTCGATCATGCGCGTTGTCAAAGCCATGGAACTGCGCGGCTGGCTGAACTCCACCTGGTAAACCAGCGATCAGTTATCAGTAAACAGAAGACGCATCCTCATGGTGCGTCTTTTTTTTTATTTGGACTTTGCGATTCCTTCCCCGCCCAAGCCTGATTCAATTTCAAAACACTTTTTCTCCCCTCAAGCCTTTTTCCCGCGACTCGAAAGAGCCAGCGCAATGCCTCCCAATATCAACACACCTGCAATCAAAAGCCTGGCGGATACATTCTCTGCCAGGAACATAACCCCGCTCCACGCCGCGATCACCGGCACAGATAATTGAACCGTTGCCGCGCGTGTGGTGGATAATCCACGCAACGCCGCGTACCAGATCACATATCCCATACCCGAAGCCAGCGCGCCAGAGAGTGAAGCATACAAAATTCCATTTAAAGTGAGAGATATACCTTTTAGAGAAAAAAATAAAACGACCAGTACCATCGGAACCGAATACATAAAATTCCCCGCCGTATCCCCAAGCGGATTCTGCGAGCCGCGCCCGCGCAAGGTGTAGAATCCCCATGCAATACCCGCAATCGTCATCAGTCCTGAACCGAGCGGCGAGGGAGCCGTCAGCCCGGGCAATACCAGATAAACTAACCCGCCCAGCGCGAGAATCAATCCGATCCATTCCATCATATGCGGGCGTTCACCGCTTCGCAATGCGACAACGATCATCGTAACCTGCACGCTTCCAAAAAGGATTAACGCGCCCGTCCCCGTGCTCAGGCTGAGATAGGCAAATGAAAAAGAAATGGCATACAGAAACAAAAACGCGGCAGAGACCCAACCGCCGCGCAGAGTAGCCTGATCTTTTTTTCTTTGCAGACTGGCAAGGATGAACAGCATCACGGCGCCTGAGACAAGTCTTATCGTCGTGTAACTGGTTGCGTCTATCGCGTCCTGACCCAATGCGAGTCTGTTCAACAACGAGTTGGATGCAAAGGCGATCATCGCAAGTGTTGTAAGGATGATGGTTTGTAAGGAAGATTGTTTCACTTGTGCGCTTCCAAACACAGGACACCTTCAGAGCCAACTACAGCGTCATGGACTGTCCCTGCGGGCAGGTCAAGGCGGTCGCCTGCTTTCAGTGTCAGTTTCTCATTGAGTTCAGGGAGTCCAAATGTGATCGAACCACGTACGACATAGATGACCTTGTCGTAGGCATGCGTATGCGCCGAATACACATCATGCGGACCGTTCGACCAGGGATATGGACTCAAACCTTCGTCCGTGCAGAGTCCTGTCAGTGTGGATTCGGTTGGGGGTGTTGGAGCAGACCATCGGGTGACATGAGGCGAATTCATAACCTTTCCATCAATTCAATCCGATTCCCAAACGGATCATAAATATGCGCACGTTTATATCCATCCAGCGGCGGCTGGGATTCGTCCCATTCATATCCTGCAAGTTGGACTTTTTCGAGAAGCGCATCGAGGTTTTCAACAATGAACGCGGGATGCGCTTTTCGGGCAGGATGAAAATCCTTTTCAACGCCTAGATGCAATCGAACATTCTTTGATTCGAACCACGCGCCGCCGCGTTTGAGGAGCGCAGGCGGTTTGGGAATTTCGGTGAAGCCGAGGATGCCCACGTAAAATGCGCGGGCAGTTTCCTCTTCGCCTGTGGGCATCGCAATTTGAACGTGATCAATGGAGATGATCTTCATGGTTCGACGGGATACCCTGCATCAATCCATGCATTAAGCCCGCCGAGCAATGCGCTGACCTTTGGATAGCCGTTGTGCAATATGATGAACGCCGCACGGGCGCTCGTCTGTTCGCTCGGTCAGGTGCAGTAGGTGATGATCCATTGTTTTTTGGGCAGGTCTATGTTTGCGATGTTGGACTCGATCTCGTTCAGTGGGACGAAAAGCGCTTCAGCGGCATGACTTGTCTCGTACGACGCCCGACTGCGCACGTCCACGAGGATGGCGGTGCCGTTATCCAGCGCGGCTTTGGCATCTTTCACTGTCACGCGCTGGACTTCGGCTTCAGTGAGGGGGAGCTCGCTGTTGGACGAGGGTTCGAGGGTCTGTGGAGATTCGTTGTTCGAGTCAGGCAGGGAGGTCAGCGCGTTGCACGCCAGCGTGAGAAGGATCAAAGTGGAGATGACGAAAACAATCTTTTTGTTGTGCATGGCTACCTATAAAACCCGACGTGCCTCCATTGTAGTAGCGACACGTCGGGTTGATGAAATTTACAACTTGCAATACCGATCCACGCGTTTGCCGATGATGGAGAGGCTGTCTGCCCAGAATTTCTTGGTGCGGATGTTGATGCCGAACTTGTCGGCGAGTTCAGCGGCGCGCGCTTCACCTGTGGTGGCGAGCAGTTCCTTGTATGCGGGGACAAACTCTGCGCCGCGTTTCTGGTAGATGGCATACAAGCCTGTGGCAAAAAGCAGACCGAATGCATACGGATAGTTGTAGAACGAGAAGCCGCTGGAGTAGTAATGGGGCTTCCAGGTCCACATGAACTTTTGCAGGTACTTTTCATCCAGCCCCTTGCCGTAGGTGGCTTTCTGGGCGCGTTCCATGATGTCATTCAGATCATCGGAGGAGAGTTCAGACTTGGCGCGACGCTCGAAGACTTCTTTTTCAAACAGGTAACGTGAGTAGATATCCACAACCACCTGTGAGGCATTGTTCAACTGCGCTTCGAGCACCGCCAGCACTTCCTGCGGGTCGGTGACCTGCTCCAGCACGGCTTCGGTGGCGATGGTCTCGCACATGATGGAGGCGGTCTCTGCCAGCGTCATCGGCGTGTTTTTTTGGATGGGGGTCTTGCCTGCCTGATAGGCACATTCATTGTGGAAGGCGTGACCAAGTTCATGCGCCAATGTGCTGACTTGATCGAACGAGCCATCGAAGTTGCTCAGGATGCGGCTTTCCTTAACCCTGGATACGCCCATGCAGAACGCGCCACCGCGTTTGCCTTCGCGCTGTTCGGCGTCAATCCAGTTGTTGTCGAAGGCGCGTTTGGCGAAGTCGCCGAGTTCAGGTGAGAACTTGTTGAAATTGCTTACGATGAAGTTGCGCGCTTCCTTCCACGAATAGACCTTGTCGGTCTTGCCCATCGGGGCGAAGAGGTCCCACCAGGCAAGTTTTTTCTTGCCAAGCAATTTGGCTTTGTGTTTGAAATAGCGCTCGAACATCGGGAAGGAATCTTTCATGGCACCGAGCATGGCGTTCAGGGTGGCTCGGTCGATGCGGGCAAAATCGAGGGAAGCATGGATGGAATCCTCGCGTCCGCGCTTTTGATCGAGCGCCAGCGTTTCACCCTTGACCCCGTTCATGCATGCCGTCAAAGTTTCCTTGACACTCTCCCAGGCTTTGTTCTCGGCTTCGTAGCCGCGGCGGCGTGTGGCTTCGTCGGGATGTGAGCGCAGGTTGATGAGGGCGGGCATCGGCATCTTTTGGGTCTTGCCGTCCAGTTCGAAGTCAACGGTCATTTGCGAGGTGACTGTCCCTTGCAGTTTGCCGAAAGCATTGCCCCCGCTCAAGGTCAGTTTGGCGGCGAGGGCTTCCTCCGCTTCGCTCATCAGGTACTTGGATTGTTCGGCATTCTCGAGCAGGGCAAATTCATGCGATTTTGCCGAGGCGGTTGTCCTGGCGGCTTTCTTGACAGCGGGTTTGCCCAACTTACCGACCCATGCCTGGAATTTGGTGTTTAGAATATCTGCCTGCACCGACATCTGCTCGAATTCAGAGAGGGTGCGCATGGCTTCCTTGTCGCGTGAGTTGGTGGTAATGAATGAATAGATGTATGGACCAATGGTACCTGAAAGTTCGAAGAGCGCATTGAAGCGGTCTACAGATTCGCCGAGCAGTTTACCAAGTTTCTTCGGATCGGTCTTTGAATCGGCTTTGCTGGCTTTCTTGAAGAAGACTTCCAGTTCGTCCAGTGTGGATTTATATTTCTTGACGGCGTTCTTAAATTTCTTCGAATCGAGCGATGGATAGACATTGGTCATATCCCAACGGGGGGCTTTTGTGGTCATAGGTTCTCCTTTTGAATATCCGTGTGATGCGACATGAATGCAGTGATGCTACGCAAGTATATCAAAACAACGAAAATTGTCCGCTGGCTGTCGAAAACGGTCAAAACTTTTCAGCGGCAAATGAAGATGGGAACTTTTGATTCCCTCAACATGTAATCCAGCGCTCTTCCGATAAAGACCTGTTGTAACATGGTCCCGCCA
>DATDAG010000182.1:0-20461 GCA_036525495.1 Anaerolineales bacterium | reverse complement strand
ACAACGGACTCGGCGGTCATGTGGAAAGAGGAGAGGATGTCCTCTCTGCCGCGAAACGCGAACTACTCGAAGAGACCGGTCTCTCCGCGGACTTGTGGCTGTGCGGCACATTGATCGTCGACGCGGGCGATACGGGAATTGCTTTGTATATATTCAGCGGAGAGTGCAAAGAAGAGCCTAAGCCATCTGCGGAGGGACAGGCGGAGTGGATCCCTTTCGAGCGAATTGGGGATTTGCCTGTAGTGGAGGATTTGCCGGTGCTGTTGGTAAAGATCCATTCCATGGAACAAGGAGATTTACCGTTCAGCGCGCGGTCATATTATGACAAAGAGGGGAAGTTGGCGGTGAAATTTGGTTGATATAAGGCGAATTTAAACGCGCGATTGCTTACGGAATATTATACGACTGCAACTCAATTGTCTCTGTATAGCTCTGCCCCGCAAAATTGCCGGCGCTATCTGACTTCACCCAGCCTACGTTTTGGACAAACCATGATGTTGTAGAACTTGTAAGATTTATGGGCACGGTCGAGCCTTGAAATGTTACGATGAAATCAAGAGTGGTCTCGACCTGTACTTTCATGGCATCAAACGTCCCGGCAGGGATGGTGACACTTTCCACCCCAATTGCCGTAAAGTTCGATTGGGTGCTGCCAACCGCCTCGCCTGTTTCCCCAGCCATGACCATTGTCCCTGTGAAATCCAGTGCATATTGCCATGTGTCCCCTGCGTTGATCTCAGCCGGGTAGGTCACGCCGCTTGCGCTTTGAGTCTCCACGATCAGGTTCGATCCTGCGGTGGATAGCCCTCCGCCTAATTGCAGCGCTACAAGACCTTCCGGTGTGCAAGCCCATTCCTGAGTGCGGGTCAGGCTATCGAATTGAGATGTAAGAGTATATCCATCCTCGCTAACAGCGGAGATAACATCGGTAAAGGTGACGGCTTCTGCGAGGGAGCTTGTGTCCAGGTAGGTCCATGTGGCGCCTTCGCGGACGGGATAATAGGTGTTCGCGCAAGGACCCGCCTCTGTGATGGGCGTCTCTTCACTGGATACGACGGGTCCGTCTTCGCCGCTCCCGCTCCCTTCCCGGCTGGAAGTTGATTCTTCGACAGTCACTGTTTCCTCACTTGAGCCGCCCCCAAGGAGCGAGCATGCCAGGGTGGATAATATCAAGACAGCCAAGCCAAGCAGATAGATCGGTCTACGTTTCATGAGATTGCCTTTCGTTGTTTCCACTTCTTGAGAGTCAGTGTGAAGGTGCTTCCTTTGCCGGGGGTGCTGGTCACCTCAAGTTTGCCCTGATGCTGTTCGATGACCTGGCGCGTGATCGCCAGTCCCAGTCCGATGCCGCCGAAGAGGTCGTCATCGTGTTTTTCGATATGGTAGAAACGGTCGAAGATGCGCGGCAGGTTTTCCTTTTTGATGCCGATCCCATGATCCTCCACTGAAACGATTACGTCATCATTCTTATGATCGAATCGAACTGTCACATCACCGCCTTTGGGGCTGAACTTGATGGCATTGTCTACAAGTGACATAAGGGCGCGCTCAAGGGATTTTGAGTCGCCTGAAACTGGAGGCAGGTTCAGGTCAGGTTCGATGCGGAGCGTCACATTCTGATCCGCCGCTTTGGATTGGTACGAATCCACTACAGACCGCGCGATCAGGTTCATATCCACCGCCTGGAAATCAGGGAGGACAAGGTCCATCTCCTGCAGGAACAGGATGTCGTTGACTAGCGAGACGATCTGCGAAACGTTGCGGGAGATCGCTTCGATCCCAGCCGGTAACTGGTCGCCGCTCATGGCTCCGTTCTGCACCATTTGCAGATACCCGCTCGCGACCATGAGCGGTGTGCGGAGTTCGTGCGCAATGTTGGTGAGAAATTCGCGGCGCGCCAGGTCCTGCTCGGCTAATTTTTGATAAGCCTGCGCGAGTTCGCCTGCCCGCATGCGCAGGTCGTCCACAGCCATCTGGTCGTTCACACGCAAACGGTTGCTGATCTCCCTGACCATTGCCATAGAGATGCTGCTGGAGTTTTTGAGGACGCGCTCGAATGCGGCTTTTTCGAGTTCGAGGGTTGTGATGGCTGTCTTGGCTGTGACGGTGGCGGCGCGTGGCGCGTTGTGGATGAGCGCCATCTCGCCAAAGAAATCCCCGGAGCCCAGTGTCTTTAGCAAGCGGCTTTCCGCGTTGTTGATGACCTTGGTCACTTCCACTTCGCCTTCGAGGATCATGAAAAACCTGTCCTCTGCCGCGTTCTCGTAGCACAGGACCGAGCCGGGCGCATAGGACCGCACATTGCTGTTGGAGATTAATTCTTCGATCTCATCCGGTTTGATGCCGGGAAAGGCTCGTGTAATGATGCGGGAGGGGGCTCGGCTGGTTGTCATATTCGGTCTCGTTAAAGGTACACTGCAATTCTAGCACGCCGGTCGTTTGGTTTTCGAGAACCCATTGGGACTATGTCATCATTATTTGATCTTGTATCCAATCATGCGCAGGAAGTCCTTGCGCCAGGCGATGCCTTTTTCATCTTCAATGCCCCTGGGTGAAAAGCCATCCACCACGCCCAGGATGCCGCGTCCCTGTTCGGTTTGTGCGATCAATACTTCGGTTGGGTTGGCTGTCGCACAGAAGACCCGCACCACTTCCGGAACGTTCCTGACCGCATTTAAAACATTGATCGGGTAAAAACCCTCTCCCAGAAACAGGATGAACGAATGTCCCGCGCCGATCGACTGCGCGTTCTTTTTTGCCAGTTCGATCATGCCCTCGTCCGTTCCTGTCCAGCGGATGAGGCATTCGCCGGACGCCTCGCAAAACGCCAGCCCGAATTTGATCCCCGGCACCGAATTGACCAGCGCTTCATGAATGTCCTCCACTGTTTTGATGAAGTGCGATTGACCGAGAATGAAGTTGATGGCTTCCGGCTTTTCGATCTTTACGGTTTGGATGTCCATGTAATTCTCCTCTAATATATTGCCACGGATTTTGTTCAAATAATCGAACTAGTACAATTTTCTTCACTCGATGGATTTCAACGAATCTTTCTTTGATAAAACACCAGTAAGGTGCTTCCGTATTTCCGCTGGTCGAACTCTTCAAGATTTACAACTGCCGGCGTGGACGTACGATACTCCCTCGGCGCTATTTGAACGATGACCCAGCCATCGTCTGCAAGCCAGTCCAGGTTTTCATCGAGCAGTTCCAACGCTTTCGACCACATATCCTTGTATTGCGGTGGCGCGATGTAAATGTATTCGAACTTCCTGTCGGATTGCCCGGCGAGATAGGCGAACGCGTCTGCGCGGCGGATCTCTGACTGCGACGCAAAACCGCAATGCTCCACATTGGACTTGATGATCTCAATGGGTTCGCGTTTTAAATCCGTAAACTGCACGAACGATGCGCCGCGGCTCAATGCCTCGATGCCCACTGCGCCGGTGCCGCCAAACAGGTCCCACCAATTTGATTCGATCACATCGCCGCCCAGGATGTTGAACAATGATTCCTTGACTCGGTCTGTGATGGGGCGCGTGGTGTCGCCTTCCACTGTTTTAAGTTTGCGTCCTTTTGCCTTGCCTGCGATGACTCGTAGAGTCATAATTCTCCCTCACCCCTGACCCCTCTCCCACTCGGAGAAGGGTAATCGCGCGCCGCCAGGATATTTCCGTGTGGCGCGATGATGGGGACGACACATCCCGTGCCGAGGATGAAGCGATTGCCTTTTGTCTGCTGGATGGCATCCGCCGCTTCTTTCTGGACCTCAGCCTGATTCCGGTAAACGAGCGTGTCCTGTCTCATACCTCCGCATAGGACGCCGCTGAATAGTTGCTGGGCTTCAGAAAGCGATGGATGGGTTTCTCTATCGTGCCAATTCACGATCTGGAAGTTGAAAGAATCGAGCAGTGAGAAATACACATCATGTCCATGAAGGTGAAGCAGATTACACCACAATCCCTGTGATGGTTCCAATGTTGTTTGGTCGTGGGGCAAGCCAAAGGTATTGTACTCGTCGAGTGTCAGCAAACTGGCTTGCGCGTGTTGGATGGCGTAGAAGATACCGTCAATACCGGTATCGAGACACGACTCCACAAAGCGACGGGTTGTCTCGGCGATGGTGACGAGTCCCTTGATCACAGCTTCGGGATAAAGACGCAGATGCGCGATCAATGTCTCATTGCCAGCAAGGTTCTTCGCCTGTGCCAGTGGGCTGAACACAGTCTGGAGCAGGGGAGTGTCCGGGCTGAGTTCAGAGCGAATTAAGCGGAGGCAATCAAGTTGTCCCGCGAGATGCGAGGCGGTTGGGTCAAGAACGGGAAGTTTTTCCCAGTCGCCCGGTCCACGGATGACGCGTCTGGTGTACTGTCTTGTCCCTTCGGTGTGACCTTTCCACTCGTCTTCCGCGCCCCAGTCTTTCAAACAAAACGATGAAGCGGGCGTCACTTTGACGAGATCGAAATCATAGGTCTGCTGGAAATGAAGGGAGGTTTTTGCGAGCGCTCCCGGCGATTGATCGTCCACTGGGGAATGCCGCCACAATGCAACGGGAGGGCGGTCAATAACTTCACCATTGAGGCTGGCTTGGATTCGTTCCTTGTGTGTGCTCATGGAATTTGCCTTATGGTACAGAATTTTACGCCGACGCGTGAGATCTCGACCACAACAGGGGCATTGGGGAAAGTGCTCATATCGTCGTTTGTGCGCGAATTGGACAGCACATAATCGCCGGACTGAATTTCATCTCTTCCATCAAGAAGTTCCCGAACTCGGATGTTGTCATTTGCGAACGGAGCCGCGAGATATGCCTCACGCTTTACAAAGAGGTTGACCGGAGCGTCGGTTAGTTCGTTGAGTTTCTCCACCGCATCCTTGTAGCAAGTAAGCCAGTAATCCGTTTCGTAGGTGCGGTATGCACCGTTCGTTCCGCCGATGTAGAAATTGTAATACGTATATTGATACGGATGGAGTTTGATGATCCCATATATGCCGGGCACGATGAGAATGAGCCCAAGCCCGGTGAGGAGCCAGGCAGAAAAAGGAGGCTTTATCCATTTGTTGATCAGATCCATGATGAACTGAAAGGCAAGTCCGATAAAGATAAACACGGGAGGCAGGATGAAAAGGAAATGCCGTATCCCGTCGTACATGGATGGTCTGCGGATGAGCACATAAGCGATCAACACGAGAAACCATGTGAGCGCAAGGGATAATGAAACAAACGGGTCTCGATATTTTTCATCACCACGTGATGAACCCAGTGGGTGGTTCAACGGATGGTTTTTGACGAACATCCAAACGGCAACGATCATTCCGAAGAAAAATAATGGAATGGCTGGCTCCGTCAGTGTTGTCCCAAGCATGAAAGGAAAATATCTCAGGGGCAGGTCGTTTGCGCGGTGGAGGACGCCTTCGTATAGCAGTCCCAGTTGTGTTGGGTTGTCGGACATAAAGCGGAGAACACCGAAAAAGTTTCGGACCGGGTTTTCCCAAAGATAGGGCCATGTAACGATCATGACCAGGATGGCAATGACACCATATGCGATAAAAGAACGCCATGCAGGAATGATCTTTTTATTTTTTTGCCTAAAAATGAAATAGATAAATACAAGCAGTCCTGCAAAGGGTCCCAGTATGCGGATGGAGGTTGCAATACCCAAAAAGAAAGAAGCCAGGATGGTCTTTTTTGTCTTATCCTTTTTGTCCTCGGTGATGGAATCCACCATTTCAAAGCCGAGACAGATCGAAGCAAGGAAAAATGTGAGGAAGGGAGGATCTTTCGGATTGATGAAGGCATGTCCCCATAGCAGCGGCTGGGTGGAAAAAAAGATCGTTGTGAAGAACGCGGCTGATTTGCCCATCCAACGCGTGGATAGGCGGTAGAGAAAATAAATACCGAGTTGGAAGAAGATGAAGTTGACCAGATGCCAGGCAGGGATGGGGTCCGAGCCGAGCGCTTCCAGTCCATACACAAAATTACGGGCGAGTAAAAGATAGGCGGGTCCGCGATTCTTGTGGTCGTCGCCGCTTGAACCATACGAATTATAAAGATCGTATTCCCCACTGAACCATTCGTTTGGGGAATACGCATATCCCAGGGCGTCCCCGTAACTGTAAAAGAGAGGTTCATCCCAGGTGAGACCGAAGTCTTGAAAAGTGAACAAGCCGACCAGGATGTTGACGGCTATGAGGATGACTACAGATTTTTCGACGATCTTCTTGAAGCGGGAATTCATAACAAAAGGTTGCCGATGGAATCAAAGACCCTGACCTGCGCATTGGCTGACGGGCTGTTTGGATATTCATTTTCGAGCAAGCCCCAGATCATCGAGTCGCTCCAGCGGTCGAGGAAAGGGGTCTTTGCACGTAGTGTGCCTTCGTGGGTGAAACCAAGTTTGCGCGGAATGGATGCCGAAGCGAGGTTGATGGGGTCGCAATGGATCTCGACGCGGTGGATGTGGACGATCTCGAACGCGACCTTGACCAGCGCGGCGGTCGCTTCGGAAACCAACCCTTGATTAACATGATCCTTGTGGATCCAGTAACCTATCTCGAGTTCTTTGTCACCAAGACGTGTGTGCAGGCCTGTGCCCCCCAGAAGTTTTGTTTCCTCTGGATTAAAAATAGCGTAGACGTAATCCTGATTAAGATCGAACTTCCCGCGGAATCGCTTTACACTCTTGAGTATTTCTTCGAATGGACGAGGTTCACTGTGCGCCCAGGGCATCCAGGGTTTCAGATGCTCAACGCTCTCACGGACCGATTCCGCAAGTAGTTGCGCGTCTGAAGGTTGATAACATCGCACGACAAGCCGTTCTGTTTCGATACGGTAGGCGGGATTGAAGATATTTGGCTCGCTCATTTTCGTTTGGTGGATTTCTTCTTGGCAGGTTTCTTTTTACCAAAACCATCCAGCAATGTATCCATTTCCTTTTCCTCCCCCTGCTGTCCTTTGAAATATTCGTTCATGTAGGTCGAGCGGCGCAAGCGCAGTGTCATTGATGCAACAGCCTTCAGATCATCGAGCGACACTTCATCACGCCCGTCTGCGGCGGCATGAGCACGCGCGGCTTCGAACCAGGTGATCTCGGCGCGCAGTGAATCGACCCCCATTTTCTGCACAAGTCGTATGGCTGGATTTGCGATCTCATCTGGCAGATGGACTTTATTCACGCGCTCACGCGCAGACATGATCTCGGACGATGCCGCTTCCATCTCCGCCGTAAACTGCGCGATCATCTGACGCGGATTCTCAAGATAGGCATTGACCCTCCGATACGCTTCCAAACGTTCGTTCGCATCCTCAAGCCCGCGCACGATGACGCGTAACCCAAAGCGATCCAGTATTTGCGGGCGGAGGCGTCCCTCCTCGGGGTTCATCGAGCCGACCAGCACAAAGCGTGATCGATACGTAGCCGCCAGCGGACCTCGGCGCACAGTGTACGACCCCTGTGCGGCGGCATCGAGGATGGAATCGATGATGTCGTCGTTGAGAAGATTGATCTCATCAATGTAGAGAATATTGCGGTCAGCTTGAGCAAGGATGCCGCGTCGTACTCTCATGCGATCATGCGCGGCGGCTCGTTCGTCAATGCCGCCGACCACGTCTTCGAGACGCGCGTTCAACGGCAATTCGATCAAGCGGACCGGGTCCGGCGCGGTGAGAGGAGTCCCTTCGCCGAATTTTTTCGCGCAGTCCGGGCAGACCGCGTCAATGCCGCCAAGTTCGATATCTTCAGGCAGGCATCCGTAATAGCACGTGCTCCGTTCCACCTGTGGAAGCAAATTCAACAAACTGCGGACAGCCGTCGTCTTTGCCGTGCCGCGGGGACCGATCAAAAGGATTCCGCCGATGTTGGGGTTGATAAGCCCAAGCAAGAGCGCGAGCTTCATTTCTGTCTGACCGACAATGGCAAGGAAGGGGAAAGGCGTCGGTTCGATGATCCTGCCATCGTCCGGGGTGAGAGGTGGGAGCGTCCTGCCTGAAACGTGATCTATCAGTTCGCGCAGGCTTTTGATCGGGTGTGCAACGCGTTCCTTGGGTTCTGCTTGTTCGGATTGGGGTTCAGGGTTGGTGAGATCGGGTGATATCATGTTTGTTTACCTGTCACTTTGAGCGTAGCGAAGAGTCTCGCTTCTTGTGGGGGAGATTCTTCACTCCTTAAAGGAACTCAGAATGACATGTCTTGGTTACTTCTTTTGCAACCTTCTTTCCTGTCTTTCGAACGCATCGGTCATCTTGATTTTTTCTTCTTCGGTTTCGGCTTCCAATGGCGGGACAGGGGATGGCTTGCCTTCATCATCCAGAGCAACATAGACGAGATAGGCGGTGTTGGTGTGTGTGCGTTCGCCGGTGACCGGGTTCTCAGCGAGTACATGCACTTCAGCCTCCATGGAAGTGCGCCCTGTGTAGGAAACCTCCGCATTGAGGATGATCAAGTCGCCGATGCGAATCGGTTCGCGAAAGGTCATCGAGTCAATCGCGACTGTGACGACCTTCTTTTGCGCGTGACGCATACATGCAAGCGCTCCGGCTTCATCCACAAGCTTCATGATCCACCCGCCGTGGACGTTACCCAGCAGGTTGGCGTGTTCGGGGTGCATTAGTTGAGACAGAGTTACGCGCGAGGCGCGGATGGGTTTGGATGTGGTTGTATCGTTCATATTTGTAATCGTTAAAAGTTTACCATGTGTTTATGGTTAATCGTTCCTGTTACAAGCGCTTTAACTTACGATCTCAATATAATCCTTCGTGACCACTTCGCTGTCTTTCACACCGAGCAAAGCCAGCAGTTCATTGACCAGTTGCGCCTTATTTTGTGCATCTTTGCGGCTCCATGTGCGACTCTTGACCTCAAGGTAATATCCAAGTCCTGGCGTGGTCACGTTATCGAGGTTGACATAAAACTCGGTTTCTTTGTATTTGATCAGCCAGCGCAGGCGGTCTTTCTCGATGCTGGTTTCCGATGACGGCTTGAAATATTCACGATAAAACCGAAGGGAGTTCGTCGCCGGGGCAAGGAAGCGGCTGCGCGAGAGTAATACATCATGTTCAAACTCGCCTTCGCGCAAAACGCCAAGGAGAGTAAGCCGTGCACGCGCATTGGTGACATTGCCCTTGTCGTCCACGAAATCATCTTCGCGGTAGCGCAATCTTCCTTGAGATGGATCGTCGAATTGGAAATACATATCGTGCTGGCGGTAATGACGCTCGTACAGGATGTCTATCTCGTCACGCATCAATGCCTGGACAACGGGGTCTGGTACCTCAATCCTGACCTTTACCTGAACCTCGAACGATTCCTCCTCCATCGAGCCGCCCAGAGCGATCAGTTTCGACAGGATGGATTGTTCGCGTTCGACCAGGAAGACATCTATCTTTCCGGCGATGTCTGCGGCTTGGGCAAGCAATTCTTCTTCGTTAACCGTCAGCAGTTTCCTGTCGCGCATCACCCATTTGCCGTTGATCATCACATCGCTCACGTCTGTGGATTTGCTGGCATATACGATCTGTGCATAGGTGTTATCTGTCGATCGGCGGAAGGATGGTGAGTTGTGGATGGGGCTTAGGTCAAGGAGGATCAGGTCGGCGCGGCGGCCTGGGGTCAGCGAGCCGGTCAAATGTCCGATGTGAAGCGCTTGTGCGCCGAGGCGCGTCCCCATTAGTAGGGCTTGTGAAGCGGGCAGGGAAGTTGGGTCGTTCGTGACCGCCTTGGCGATGAATGCTGCGAGGCGCACCTCCTCGAACATATCCAGGTCGTTGTTCGAGGCGGGACCGTCCGTGCCGATGCCCACGTTGAGTCCGATGGAAAGCATTTTGGTGACCGGGGCGAACCCCGAGGCAAGCTTGAGGTTGGATGACGGGTTGTGAGAAACGCCCGCGCCTACGTGGTGAAGCGTGCGGATCTCGCCTGCGTCAATGTGGACGCAGTGCGCCGCGATGACTTTGGCATCCAACAATCCCTGTTTTTTTACGTAGGGGATGACCGGCATACCGTTTTCATTGCGCATATTCTCGACTTCAAAAGCGGTCTCAGCAAGATGGATATGGAGCGGGACATCGAACTCCTGTGCAAGGCTGGCTGTCTCCCGTAGGATTTCGTCTGTGCATGTGTAGGGTGCATGTGGCGCAATGGAAGGGACGATGAGCGGATGATCCTTCCAGCGTTTGATGTAATCGCGCGCCTGTTCCATCGCGTCTTCGTAGGAATTCGCGTCTGGTGTCGGGAACTTGAGGATGGATTGTCCACAGACGCCGCGCACACCTGCCTGGGCTGTTGCCTTTGCAACTTCCTCTTCATAGAAGTACATATCGTTGAAGGTTGTCACGCCGCTACGGATCAGTTCGGCGCAGGCAATGGATGTGCCGAGTTGGACGAATTCACGCGATGCAAATTCCCTTTCCACGGGCCACATATAGCCCTGAAGCCACACATCGAGGCGCAGGTCGTCTGCGATGCCGCGCAGAAGGGTCATGGGGACGTGCGTGTGCGCGTTGACGAGGCCCGGCATGAGCACCTTGCCTTTGCAGTCAATCGTTTCTGCCGCAGTGTATTCCTGCTTGATCCTGTCTTCAGCTCCCACCGCGACGATGTTGTCGCCTTTGACGACGAGCGCGCCGGGAGTGTATTGTGTGAGTGACTCATCCATCGTGAGGATGTAGGCGTTGAGGAAGAGGGTGTCTGCTTGAATCATGTTTGCTCCTTAAGATGACAGTCATTTTCGCGCAGCGGGTGATTGTCATCCTGTTTCGATTATGGCACGAAATTCAATAATACTTTCAGCGCTTCCAGGTTTTGTTTGAAATCTGTGTCTTTATGGTTGGTGAGCTCCATATCCACCGCCGCGCCAACGCCGTTCTCCACAGCCCAATCGGCGAGCGTGCCGGTGTATTCGCATCCGGTATCAAGCGGGGGGTAGGGATAGCCCGTTGCTTTTGCCAATGCTTTTGCGAGACGGACGGAGTCAGGTTGCCATGGGTCACCACCGGGGAAAACCCCCAGCGCGGCACTGTGATAACTGATCACCGCCTCGATCTTGTGTGAACCAATGAAACTCATCACGGTGCGTGTTTCGGGCTCCGAACCGCCGTGTGAACCGCCGGTAGTCGGTCGCCAGACCCAGCACCCGTCACGGTCCCAGTCTGCGCTCCAGTTCTGAGACGGGAAGTTGCGGTTCAAATCCACACTGCGGTTGTTGACGCGCCCGTCCACGCCAGAGTCGCGCGCTTCACCATCCGGGTTCATATTACGGATGATGTAAAGCGTGGCTTCGTCGGGGATGACCTCAGGATGGTCGTTGATGTATCGGATCAGTTCGTTGGCAAGCCCGATGGTGTTACCTTCGTAGCCTCCGTGGATCCCTGCCACGATCAGATACTCACGATCGCCATTGCCGAAGGTATACACATCTATGGGGCGCCCTTCATGCGATAGACCGATAATGTTCGTTTGCTGTCCATGTTCGAGGACGAATGGTGTTGCCGTTTCGAAGACCTGCAAAGTGGAAAAAGGATTCGGTGTAAGTGTTGGGAGAAAATAACTCGTGGGCGGCACCTTTTGTGTCGGTGCAGTACGCGGGGTCCCCGTCCCTGCATTCGCGGCAGAGGCGCGCTGGCTGTTGAGATAGAACATCGCTGCGCCCAGCAAACAAATAATGACGGCAAGGTTCACTCCCCAGATCGCATAAACCCAGGAGTTGGAGGAAGAGCGTTTGTCACGCTTCATTTTTATCCAATTCCATTGCCCGGATTCTAAGCCAGTTCAAAGCCAGGTTGACCGACCAGCGCGGCAGACTGCGCGGCGGTCCACCGTATGTGATGCGGTGGGCTTTTTCGCCGTATGGTGTAATGAGCGCCATTTCCGCGGCACGCTCTTTGATGTAGATTGCAATGCCCAATGCAACGTCTGAATTGGATTCAGCGCGGGCGGAACGCAAAGTATCCATAAGCGCAGCTGGACTCAGGTCCGCGTATGAAGTGGTATGGGGAACGCCAAGCATACGCGCAAGCAATCCATCGAGTCCCGATTCGATGGCGGTTAGAGTCCAGCCGCGTTTTGCCACAGCGTTAAGAGCCGCGTCCTCCAATTTATCCTCATCCGCTCCGAAGATGTGATCGCCCAATCGTTCGCGCGCCTGTTTTTCGACCTCCGCGATCATGACATCGGCTTCTGCTTCGTTTTTGGCCTTCGCGGCGATGCGGATGTCTACAACGCCGGTATGTGCCGCCAGACCTACAGTCGGGTTTCTAAGGGTCTCAAGGTCGCCGATCATCTCATCTATTGTTCCTTCGCCCAGACCCGAGCAATGCAAAATGCGTATTTTAATGATCTCCTTGAGGTCGAACCGCTTTTGCAAATATGGGATGATTGATTCGTGCAGGATATGTTCCATCTCGTTGGGGACGCCAGGCAGGGAGATGATGACGCTTTCCTTCACCCGTTTCAACAGGCTCAGCGAGGGGCCTGACTCCTTTCCCTTGGAGAGAGCGTGACTCTCGACAATAAAACATGGGGCAGTACCAACAGGATTCGATATGCCGATCGCACCCTCGGGAACGTATGCCTGACGCTTCTGATTCTCTGATGGCTTACGCCCATAACGTGAAATGACGGCAACAACCTCTGCCCACAAGTCTTCGCGGAATTCGGTGTCCACGCCGACGGCTTTCGCGACGGCTTCGCGCGTGGGATCGTCCACAGTGGGACCGAGCCCGCCGGTGGTGATGACAATGTCTGCATGAGTCATGGAATTGCGGACGGCATCTGCGATGCGTTCCACGTTATCACCGATGGTGATGGTGCGATAGATGTCCACGCCCAAGCCGCGCAGGGTGCGTGCGATGTACCGCGTGTTTGTATCTACGATTTCTCCGAGCAATATCTCGGTTCCGATGGTGATGATCTCTGCTGATGGCATGATTATTCCGTCCTGAGCGGAGCGCAGACGAAGGACGCATCGACTGCGGATCTCTACTTGCGTTCGGGCCTTCGCTCAGCGCGATAAAGGCTAGACCACATTGTACTCTTTAATCAATCTTCCTTCATCGAAACGGGAGAGATCGAGCATTGAGACATCCACGCTGGAAAATGTACCATCCAGGATTAATTCGCTCATTAATTTACCTGAGATCGGTCCGTGCATGAAGCCGTGCCCCGAAAAACCTGCGCATACGAGAAACCCATCCACGCGGGTTTTTCCGTAAACAGGGTGCGCATCGGGCGTCACTTCGTACAGCCCTGCCCAGTGCGATGCGCGGCTCGCATTCTCAAGTAACGGCATCCGTTCGATGGCTGCTTCGAGATTAGCCACTTCCCATTCTTCGTCAACGCTTATATCGAATCCGGGCTTCTCACTCGGATTACTCATACCGATCAGCAAACCTTCGCCCTCACGGTGAAAATATAATGATTTTGCAAAATCAATGACAAAAGGGAAATCAGTCGGAATATCTTTCAAGGGATTTGTCGTGAACATTTGCCTGCGGATGGGGATAATTGGAATCCGGACTCCCGCCATTTGCCCGATCATGCCAGCCCATGCTCCCGCCGCGTTGACCACGGTGCGCGTCTTTACTGCGCCCAGGCTCGTTTCAACACCAACAATCTTGTCACTGCTTGTTTGTATCCGCGTCACCTCTGCATTGTTGACTGTTTTGACTCCCAGTTTTTGCGCGGCGTTGACATATCCCATCACGACGCTGTTTGGGTCAACGAGTCCATCGTGCTGGTGAAATGTCCCGGCGAGGGCATCATCGAATCGCATTATGGGCAGGCGTTTCCGTATTTCATCTCCCTTGAGCCACTCGGTGTGCACACCGAATTTGCGTTGTAATTCCACATTGTAGCGGAACGCTTTTACATCCTTTTCGCTTGTTAGGACGAACAAGTATCCGCACTTGTGATAGTTGATTTCCTGTCCGATCTCATTCTTGAATCTCTCGAGCATGGGCAGGCTGGCAAGCGACAACCTGATGTTGATCTCCGTCCCAAATTGGTAACGGACCCCGCCTGCGCATTTGCCCGTGGAGCCCTGTCCGAATAGAGCCTCTTTTTCGAGCAGGACCAGGTCCTTCGTCCCGCGTGATGCGAGGTGGTAGGCAATGCTGGCGCCCATCACGCCGCCGCCAATGATGACGATATCTGCTGATGTGGGAATATCCATAAGCCTATACTATTAAAGAAACCCGCTTTCGATATTTGAAAACGGGTTTCCTGTTCGTTTGATTTCGTTCCTATTCGATACCCAGGTATGATTTCTGCACCATCTCGTTCTTTTTGAGTTTCTCCGCAGTATCGGTGAGAACGATATTGCCCGTCTGTAGAACATAACCGCGGTGGGCAATGGACAGAGCCATCTGTGCGTTCTGTTCCACAAGCAGGATGGTGGTGCCTTCCTCGTTGAGCTTCTTGATAATATCGAAGATGAGTTCAACGAGAACAGGTGCAAGACCCATCGAGGGTTCGTCCAACATGAGGATGCGCGGGTGTTGCATCAAGCCGCGCGCAATGGCAAGCATTTGCTGTTCGCCGCCGGAGAGCGTGCCTCCATATTGGTCTATGCGTTCTTTTAAGCGAGGGAATAACTCGAAGACCTGTTCCATTCGTTCTTTGTTCTTGGCAGGGTCATCAATTGTGTACGCGCCCATATCAAGATTTTCATGCACAGTAAGTTTTGGAAAGATGCCGCGTCCCTCTGGAACGTGACCCACCCCTTGGGCTACTACCATGTGTGGTTCCATGCGGGCGATGTCTTTTCCTTCTAACTTGATCGAACCCTCCCTCGGGTGAATTATGCCGGAAACGGTGCGAAGGGTGGTGCTTTTACCTGCGCCGTTGGAGCCGATCAGTGAAACGATCTCGCCTTCCTGAACGTACAGGGATATCCCTTTAAGAGCATGGATATGTCCGTAATAGGAATGGACGTTTTCGATTTCAAGAATTTTTTCCATGCAGATTCTCCTATGCCTGTGCGGCAGCGGCTTCACGCCCAAGATATGCTTCGATCACCCTTTGATTGCTGCGGATTTCAGCAGGTGTGCCTTCGGCGATCTTTTCACCGTAATCCATCACGCTGATGCGTTCAGAAATGTTCATGACAACCCGCATATCATGTTCGATCAACAGGACTGTGATGCCTTTGTCGTCGCGAATGCGGCGGAATAGTTTGATTGCGTCTTCTGTTTCGTTGGGGTTCATGCCCGCTGTCGGTTCGTCCAGTAGTAACAAGGTCGGGTTTGCAGCGATGGCGCGGGCGATCTCGATGCGGCGTTGTCCACCGTATGGCAAATTTCGGGCAAGCTCGTTACCCACGTTTTTCAAGCCAACATAATCCATCAGGTCTTTTGCTTTTTTCTCAGCCTCGGCCTCTTCTTTATAGAAATTCTTGTTCCTTAGAAGGGCATCCAATCCGGATTGCTTTAATTGGGTATGCATTCCCACAATAATGTTCTCGATGACGGTCATGCTGCCGAAGAGGCGTATGTTTTGGAAGGTTCGTGCAATACCCCGTTCAGCCACCTGGTCTGGTCGAAGGCCCAATAGGGATTTGCCATTGAATTCGATCTCGCCTTCCTCCGGCGCATAGATACCCGTGAGCGTGTTGAAAAAGGTTGTTTTTCCGGCGCCATTGGGTCCTATAATGCTGGCAATCTGCCCTTTTTCAAAGACAAGGTTTATTTTGTTTACGGCGGTTAGACCACCAAATCGTTTGACTACGTTAGTTGTTTGTAATAGAGACATGGGTCATCTCCGCCTATTCATCTTCTTCATGGACAAGTTCCCGTTTACGGCGTTCCGCAGGAATTATGCCGGCTGGTCTGTAGATCATCATTATGACCAGGATCAGACCAAATACAAGCTTCTGATACTTGGCAGGATCCAGTTGATTGGACAGGTCTCTCCACGCAAAGTTGATGATGGGAATGACCGCTTCACTTTGCCTTAAGCTGCTCAAGTAGAGAGAAAATGCTTGCAGGATTTGGATGTTTAGAATGACGACTACTGCTGCGCCAAAGATTACGCCTGGGATGCTCCCAAGTCCACCCAGGATAACCATGGTCAAAACGCCAATGGATTGGAGGAACGAGAACGATTCAGGACTAACGAATGTTCTGTTCGCTGCAAAAACGACACCCATCGCCCCTGCGAAAGACGCTCCAACTGCGAATGCATATAATTTCATTCGAACCAACGGGATGCCCATGGCGATCGCGGCTGTTTCATCCTCCCGTATGGCAGTCCATGCACGGCCTATGCGAGAATCCTCCAAGCGACGCGCAACCACCACCGCGATAAGGATAATGATCAGGGCGATGAAATAGAAAAACACATTATAGAATTGAGCATCGGTAACTTTATGCCCTACCATCGGTTCCAGGACAACCCGAAGCCCGTCCAGTATATAAGCGGGGGGAAGTGGAGGACGCTGGATAGGCGTGATTCCCTGTGGTCCGTTTGTCAGGTTGATGGGCTTGTCAAGGTTTAAGGCGAGCACACGGATTACTTCACCAAAACCCAACGTGACGATTGCGAGATAATCACCTCGTAATCGAAGGACCGGGAGGCCAAGCAAAATACCAGTCACCGCTGCTAGGCCAACCCCGAGAAAAAGGAATAACCAAAACCAGCCAGGGTCAAGCGCAAATGGAGCGCCTGCCGGTGCGGCGCCGGGGACCAAATGTAAGAGCGACATTTGCTTGGAGCCGAAGATTGCCCATAAATATGCGCCGACCGCGTAAAACGCTACATACCCAAGATCCAATAAGCCTGCCATGCCAATTACGATATTCAATCCCAGAGCAAGCGCCGCAAAAACGCTGATCTGAAATATCACTTCAAGATAAAAGATATTCCGGATACCCAATACTGGAATGATGACAATTGTCAGGAGGATGCCAGCAAGCAACTTGACTTTTGTATTCATATTCAGGAAATACAATGCCAGCGGGCAGGTCAGCAAAATCAGGAAAGCGAACAAGGAGCGGGGAAATATGTAGACCAACACACTGCCGATGATCATAAGCCCGAAGGTTATGTAATAAGGCCATCTCCCGCTGTTCATCGCTGAATACAATTTAGCAAAGAAGTTTTTCATAATTCAGTCTCCTGCCATGATGCTAAGCCTTCTGTCCTACCGTTTGACCAAGCAAACCGGAAGGACGGAAGATCAGAATGATGATCAGAATGGCAAATGCCAAAATATCCTTGTATTCGGCGCCAAATGCACCTTGAGTGAAAATACCAAGATAGGATGCACCGAACGATTCTAGTAATCCTAGCACAAGTCCACCGAGCAAGGCGCCTGTCAGATTTCCGATGCCTCCAAGGACCGCGGCAGTAAATGCCTTCAAACCGGGGAAGAATCCGACAAATGGATCGAGGCGGGTAACTTTGAGCGCGAACAGGACGCCTGCCGCTCCACCAAGTGCGCCACCGATCAGAAATGTGAGCGAAATAATCAGGTTGACATTAATGCCCATCAAGCTGGCCGACGGGCGGTCTTGCGCAACAGCGCGAATCGCTTTTCCGATCTTTGTACCATTCACAAGGTAATTCAATCCTACAAGCATTACAACAGTCACTGCGATCAAAAGGATGGTTTTATTCTGTATCTGTACTGGATTAGCTAATCCAGGAATGGTCATGATTTGAAAATCATCAAATGTACCAAAACTTGGGAGAATAACATTAAACTCACCAGTGGTTAGACCAAGGATGAGGCGAACTGCATCCTGTAAGAAGAAGGACATGCCAATGGCAGAAATTAACGGAACAAGGCGGGGCGCCCCGCGCAAAGGTTTATAGGCAACCCGCTCCACCGCCACAGCCAGACCACCGGCAATTATCATGCCAAGGATTATTGCCAGCCCTATGACGACATATTGATTCATACTTGCCAGAGACCCTTGGGCGTCGAAATACCGAAGCAGTTCAACGCCGACGATACCGCCGACCATGAAAATCTCGCTATGCGAGAAATTGATGAATTCAAGAACTCCATAAACCATGGTATAGCCAAGGGCTATTGTGGCATAGACAAACCCGATGGTGATGCCATCAATCAAGACTTTAGGAAGGATTGTCAGTGTTCTTTCAACAAGATCCAAATTCGTGACGGAACCCCTGAAAACATAAGCTAACAGTATGATAAGTGCAGAAAGTAAGATGCCTGCGCCGAGAATGAACGTAAGCATTTGTCCTACAGGGAATATTATGAATTTGTAAAGCGGGTTCGAGGTGAAGTTCTTCATTTTAAATCCCTTGATTTGTTCATCATATTGTGAACCTCCCTCCCTGATATTTCGGGAGAGAGGTTCACGTTTATTGCCTTACGGCAGATTTCTCTCTTTATTCGCCCATGCCTGGGGATGCGAAATCGAGGATGGCAACGATCTCGTTGGAGTCCCAAGTATCACCAGATGTGGCGTTGACCCGAATAATGAAGTACTGAGCAACCGGCAAGTCACCGATGCTATCGAAAGCGATCGAGCCTGTCATACCTTCATAATTCAATGCGCGGATCGCGTCACGGACAGCTTCACGAGTGGGAACATCGCCACCAGCGGCATCCGCGGCATTCTTGATAGCGGATAAACAAACACCCATTGAGTCGTACGCCTGGGCAGAGAACGGCTGGGGGGATGAGCCAAACTTGGCTTCGAAGTCAGCCGCGAACTTGGCTGCTTTGGGATATGAAGAAGCGGGACCAGCAACAGCGGTGTAGACCATGCCGCCGCCCTTTGTCAGTGCATCGCCAGCAAGTTCGGCAAGATCACTGGCATCCATACCGTCGGTGCCCATGAAAGTGCCTTCGTATCCAGCATCGCGTGCCTGCTTGAAGAACACACCAGCCTGGTTGTAGATGCCGGCGAAGAACACAACGTCAGCGTTGGCAGCCAGGAGCGGGGTTACGATCGCGTCAAAGTTGGCGGTCTCTTCAGTGCCTTCGAAACCGAGTACTTCAACGCCTGCTTCATCTATGGCAGCGCGGAAGAACTCAGCCACACCCTGACCATAAGCGGTCTTATCGTGGATGATGTAGACGCTTTCTGCGCCGAGTTCATTGATAGCGTAGGAGGCGGCAACAGGGGACTGAACATCATCGCGGCCGACGATACGGTTGACTTCGGCGTACCCGCGGGTGGTTACAACGGGATTGGTGTTCGCAGGTGATACGAAAGCGAGACCAGCGGTGTGATATTCCTCAGAGGAAGGAATCATAACACCAGAGTTCAAGTGACCAACGCCGCACAGGATGGATGCATCTGCAACGATGTTCTTCGCATTGGCAACGCCGACATCAGGAGTGGCTTGATCGTCGTACGGGGCAAGTTCAACGGTGAAGCCCATCTCGGTCAGCGGTCCACCCAACTGCTCGAGTGCCAACTCGGCGCCGCGCTTAATGTCAACACCCAACAAAGACTGACCGCCGGAAAGCGGGCTTTGGGTGGCGATCTTAATGGTTTTCGGCGCAGCGGGAGCACAAGCTGCAAGCACTATGCTTGCAACGATGAGCAAGGCAATAACTAAACTCAGTTTTTTGTTCATAGTTCTTTCTCCTCCAAAATTTTTTTGGTGATTTGTGATACTCTTCCGCTCTAAAGCGGTTTTCGACGTTTGGCTGACTATGCTCTTTTTGGTCAGTATCACCTCCTTCGGGTGAAGATTTTATTGCTTCCAATTTATGTAAAGAGCCAGAGAAAATCCCCTCTTGTGGTTGGAATTCCTCGTGGCTCAATAAATGGCATTCCACTGATAAATGAAAAAAACATTGCTCAAACGAAGTATTAAGAGCCAATACTACGTGAAATCTCTCGCTGGGTCAAGTATAAATTTTATCTAAATTTTACTTTTGTTCCTGCGACTTGTATAAAAGTTGCTCCCGAATCCGCAGGTCTGTATTGCGTATTTTCATTGCCAGGTCCGCCGCCAGGTTATACATCAACCTGTATCCCAGTTGCGGGTACGTATCGCATAGCATGATCAACTTGTCACGCGGAATAATGAGCAGACGTGTATCCTTTTGTGATGCGCATGCCGAAGCAGAGCGCAACCCTTCATCCACAAGCGCGACCTCTCCAAAGGATTGCCCGCGTCGCATGGTAGCGATAACCCTGTTCTCAACACCATCCTCCATCGTACCTACAAGCGAAGGGTCCACAACTATGTCAATCTCACCCTGAACGATTACGTACAACTCCTTGCTTCCGCTGTTCTCCTTGAAGACCAGATCGTCTTTTTGGAACGTTACTTCCTGGCAGATGTTTGCAACCAGCTCAAGTTGTGTGGGGGTGAACTGGTAGAAAATATCACACTGTTTTAAGAAGTTGACAATCGTTGCGGTTGACACGGGGGACCTCCGAATAATTTGCAGAAGTGTAGCATAAACAGGGACGAAGTGCAACGCTTCATCCCTAAGGGTACAGGGCTTTCTTAAAGTCGAGATAAAAGGGTAATGG
>DATDAG010000181.1:0-10947 GCA_036525495.1 Anaerolineales bacterium | reverse complement strand
AGCGACTTTCCCTGCCAGTCGCCTACGTGGGTTTCGAGCAGACCTATTTCTTTTTGGATGGTCAGCCCAAGAGATTTGGCGATGGGCTTTGCCGTCTCCATCGCTCTCTCAAGCGGACTCGAATAAATGGCTTTGACCTGGACCTGCGCCAACGCTTCAGCCAGCGCCTGTGCCTGCTTCTGCCCATGTTCATTAAGATGAACCTTTGGCAGTCTTCCCGCGAGTTTGTGGGTCTTTGTATAGTCGTTCTCGCCGTGGCGGATCAGTAGCAATAATGGCATATCAATCCGTTCCAGACGGGCTTTCGTGAGGGACAGGCGGTTCGACATCCTTCAGCCAGGCTTTGAGCGAGGCGCGATACAGAGCGCGCTCGAAGTAACCACCCTCAAGAGACAAGCCATCGTATCCCTTTTCGAATAACACTTCCATGAAGGGAGTCAGTTGTTGGGCGTAGTGTCTCATGCAGGCTTCAGGGTGCACGCCGGGCCACGAGTAACAGGTCACTGTGGTGCGGCGATGCTTGGATGGAATAGATGCAGGAACCATGCTGTCCCATTTTGGGTCGTCGGCAGGGAAGACGTACTGGTCGAGACTGCCCTGCGGGATGCCCTCAACGCCGCGCACAACAGGCGGAACTGCGTCGAGTGAGTATGGGTCAACGGCGAGGTCAACGATGACGGCATGATCGGGGAGCCATGCGATCCAATCGTTGGGGATCACCGGTTTGGATGGATCTCGTCGTTGTGTCGAATCCACTAGGATGTCTGCCTGCTCCATGAAGTTCTTCATGATGGATTTGTTCGAGGCGATGTTCCTGCCGATCGAGAGCGCGACAGCCCCGGGTCCGTTAGATGCGATGTGGTCATTGTTGCGTTCCACGTTGCCAAGTTTTGTCGCGGCTTCGATGGCGTGTTTGCCAACCATCCCCGTCCCCAATATCAAAACATTGATCGGTTTTTTGTCGGACCGCACAAGCCCGGGCCATTCTTTTTCCAGCCAGTCGAAAGCGGCCTCGAGTCCGTTCCATGCCACAGATTTCATGTTCTCGACCATGCGCAGGTTTATATCGTCTGCGATGCTGTCGAGCGAGATCGAGTTGATGCCGAGTTCCTGCAAACGCGCGATGCGTTTGGGACGGGTGGGGTAGTGTAGCATCGAGATCAGGATCGTGCCGCGTTTGACAAGTTGAAATTCATCTAACTTGGGCGAGCGAAGGACCAGCGAAACATCCTTTTGGAACGCCTCTTGGCGCGAGCACATGAAGACGTTCGCACTGGCTAGTTTGTAGTCTTCGAACGTGTAACCTGAGCGCGAGCCATACCCTTCCTCCACGTACACTTTCACGCCGAGGTTCGCAATGAACTGGATGAATTCCGGCAGGAACACGCGCTTTTCACCTGCTTCGTTCATCATGCGCGGAAACCCGATTGATTTAGGAAGACTCATTCCTCATTCCTCTTTTCTATTCTATTATCCGTTGTCTTGACGAACTCTGATTGCTCATAGCCCTTCCATCGCGAAAGCATGGCGCGCGCAATGGCTCGCTCGAAATAAACACCCTTTGGTCTGATGTTCTGGACGCCTCCTTTTTCGATGATCATGCGCATGATCGGTCGTAATTGATTGCCGTATAAGTCCATGCATTCTTTTGGGTGGATGCCGGGCCACGAATAACATGATACGACGTGTCGCCGGTTCTTTGTGGACACTGAGGCTGGTATGCGCTCATAAGCCGGATCGTTCGGAGGGAACACGTACTGGTCAAGGTTGCCCTGCGGGATGCCCTCGATGCCTTTGACCTCGGGCGGGTCAATGTTGAAGTTGTAGGGGTCAACCGAAAGGTCCACGATGACTGCATGTTCAGGCATGAGTCCGACCCATTCGTTGGGAATGACAACCTTGCTTGGGTCAGGCCTTTGTGTCGCGTCCACCAGAATGTCTGTGCGGCTGAGGATCTCACGTATGATCTTTTCGTTTCGGACCACATCATAATCAATCGCAGTAACCTGCACTCCAGGAATGCCGCGCTTTGCCAATAGTTGCCACAGATGCAAATCTCCGTAGCGGCTGGCGGCCTGCACCGCATGGATGCCAACTGCCCCCACGCCCAGAATAGTAGCCTGGATCGGGTTGCGGTCCATACCTTCCATGCCAGGGGCGGGATAGGTGCGTCTGAGAACCTGAAAGCCAACCTCCAGCCCGTTCCATGCCACCGATTTCAGGTTTTCGACCAGACGGCTTCCATTATCGTCTTTTAGAGAATCCAAAGATATGCCTTCCACCCCCAATGAGCGCAAGAGTTCGATGCGCAGTGGTCTGGTGGGATAGTGCAGCATCGAGATCAATGTTGCGCCTTTTTTTAGTTGTTTTAACTCGCTTTCCGTGGGACAGCGCAGGACCAGGACAAAATCCTGTTTGTATATATCTTCATGCGCCGCAAATTGAACTTTCGGGGCAACTTTATGATAATCTTCCTCTGTAAACCCCATTCCCGATCCGTAACCATGTTCCAAAATCACGTTTGCGCCGCGGCGGATGAGGCGTGCTACAAACGATGGTAGAAAATCCCGGCGCTCACCAAACTCTGCATGCATGCGCGCCATGCCTATTGTTATTGTCTCTGACATTCCTTGCCTCTTTGTAGAAAATTGATCCCTAAATCAGATCTTGAAAAAAGTTTACCATAAGTAATCAGAGTTAAAGTCTCATGATATCGAGACAAGGAATGGTCTCACCTGAATATTTAGAAAGCGATTCTCAGACTGGTTGGTGCAGCATGGATTCAGGGTGCACTTTTTTGATTTCCTTGAATGCATCGAGCAGATGTAGCCCCTCTTCCTCCACCAACGCGGCAGTACAAAAGCGCTGGAGCGGTTGATCCCGGCTCCGCAAGCGACCAAAATGCGCTTGTCCAATTTCTTTTGTTCCCTGATGAACGAAACGCCTTGTTCGAGCAGGTTGAAGTTTAGAGGGGCAAAGTCTTCCACCGGAAGAAAAAATGATGCAATCCCTGGTTGTTCCACTTTATCTACCAGTTGGAGCATTGCTTGGATTGATTTGGCCCGCAGATAACTCAATTGCAGAGTGTTGCGATACTTGCCGATGAACAGCCACGGGCGGATCTCATCCATGTTACTTGATTTTTCGCTTCATTTCTTGGATCTGTTCCTCTCTCAACGCCGGGACATCCTCCCTGCGTTCGATGCCTAATGCTTTTCTTTGCGCCTCGCGCCACATTTCAAGCCGTGCTGTGACCTGTGCCTCGTACCCCTCTTGTGATGGAGCGTAGAAGTATGTGCCTAATAATCTCTTGGGTAGATATTGTTGCGGCGTGAAGTGACCATCCTGCTCATGCGGATACACATAATCCCTGCCGTGCCCCAGCGCGGCGGCATCGCGGTTGCCATCCATTAAGTGTCGCGGCACGGATACCTGCCCTTCGTCTTCGATTTTTTTCATCGCCTTGAAGTAAGCGCCTGTGCTATTGGATTTAGGCGCTGTGGCTAGATAGAGGGTCGCTTCGACGATGGGATAAATGCCTTCGGGCAAGCCGATGAAATCGAATGCCTGTGCGGCGGAAGATGTGACGACAAGCCCCATCGGGTCGGCGAGTCCAATATCTTCACCTGCAAGAATGATGAGACGGCGGATGATGAATTTCGGGTCTTCGCCAGCGTAGATCATCTTTGCAAGCCAATAGAGCGCAGCGTCCGGGTCGCTTCCACGCACGGATTTAATGAACGCGCTGATCGTGTCGTAATGAGCGTCACCATCTTTATCGTACAAGACCGCGCGGCGTTGGATCGATTCTTGCGCAACGTCGAGTGTGATATGAATGACTCCGTTTTTATCAGGCGCGGTCGATTCGACTGCAAGTTCGATGGCGTTCAATGCATTGCGCGCATCCCCCGATGCAACTTCGACCAAATGGAAACGCGCATCGTCGTCCAGTTCGATCTGTTTGTTTCCGTAACCGCGTTCTTTGTCTGTAAGTGCGCGATCGATGAGTATCCCGGTTTCTTGTTGATTGAGATTGCGGAGTTGGAAAACACGCGAGCGAGAGATCAATGCCTTGATCACCTCAAAATACGGATTCTCGGTCGTGGCGCCAATAAGAGTTACCACTCCAGATTCGACATGAGGCAGAAGCGCATCCTGCTGTGCCTTGTTCCAGCGATGGACCTCGTCCACGAAGAGGATCGTGCGGGTGTTATGCAATCGTCGCCGTTCAGTGGCTTCGGCGATGACGATGCGCAAGTCTGCTTTACCAGCGAGGATGGCAGAGATGGTTACGAAGTGACTCTTTGTGCTATTCGCAATGACTTGTGCAAGGGTTGTTTTGCCGGTACCGGGAGGTCCCCATAAAATGATGGACGAAAAGAGTCTATCCGCTTCGATGGCGCGGCGCAGGAGTTTGCCTTCGCCCACGATATGTTCCTGCCCGATATACTCCTCCAATGTACGCGGACGCATCCGCGCGGCGAGCGGGGCCTCGCTTTTCATGCGTTCTCGCATGGCGTGGTCAAAGAGGTCTGACATGGTTGGGATTATAGCATTTTTGAAAATTGCACTTCGACTACGTTTCACTATTTTAAGTGGGCGACAAGCGAGAATCAAAAAGGGACACGGCAATGCGTCCCTTATAGCGAATCAGTTGTCGGTTTAGAAAGAAGCGACGGCGGCTTTTATGTCCGTGAATGTTTCGATGAAGAGGTCGAACCCGGCAAGTTCGAAGGCTGTGCGCGCTTCGTTCGAAAGGTTGAGGAGTTTCAGGTGCGGAGATTTGTATGTGCCTGCGCTGATCCCCTTTTTGACATCTTCGTCGCTCAGATTTGAGTCGGGATGATGGGAGCGCAGTTTATTGAACAGGTTGTTGAAGGCTCGATAGCCGGCGCTGCTGATGAATTTTGCGTGCTCGAGATCAATAAGGACATAGCGTGCACCGCCTTCGATGAGTTCATTTGCCTTGGCTTGGAAGGCTTCATAAGTGGATGAATCAAGGTTGCCATCCACATGTATCACAGTGACAGGGACACGACCATTTTCTGTAAAGGTTTTGATTTCCATGAATGCTCCTACTTTGGTTTCATTGTTGAATTATATCGTATCTTTTTGGAATGGCTTTGATTCACCATGTAAATCCCGATCAGCGCGACAGCGCCACCAAGCCCCTGCCAGGTGTTTGGAATTTCACCAAGCAATGGGATCGCCAGCAGGGCAGTGACAACAGGCTGAAGGACCATCGTCGGCGCGACGATGGAAGCGGGAAGATGCCCAAGCGCGTATGCGAGCGCCATGTAACCGATCAGTTGCGAAACCAACGCAGTGGAAATGAACACGATCCAGGTGTTTCTGTCGAAACCGGTCATTGGATGTCCCATAATGGTGTTGATAATAAATAATGTGGCGCTCGCACCCATACCTACGATCCATATATGGACAACGGGGCTGAAATGTGTACGGCTTCGTTCAGTGAAAAGAAAGTACCCGCCATAAAAGAACCCGGTGAAGATCGCCATAACATCGCCAACCCCGAAACGCGGGTGGAGGATGAAATCAGTTCCCATGATGATCGCCGCGCCGGTCAGCGTGATCGCAAGCCCGCGCCAGAATTTACCCGAGAGTTTTTGCTTAAGGATGAGCCATGTTCCCAGTGCCACCCATAACGGGGCAGTGTTTCCAAGCAGGGTCGCGTTTGCGGCAGTTGTATATGATAACGCAGTGGTCCATAGAGCAAGGTCGAGAGCAGTGAATACGCCTGCCAGCAGCGGGAATATCAGCGCTTTTGACCTGAAGGCCTCATTTTTCGACGCGCGCGGCAGGGTGAAGGGTAACAGCAGAAAGATCGAAATGAACATCCGATAGAAGGCGGTGACCGGCCCCGGTGCATCCGCCCAGCGGACGAACATGGCAGAGAAACTCAATGCCAGCACGCCGAGGCCAAGCGCGAGGTACGCAAGGATATTTTTGTTGTTTGTCATAGGAAGAGTTATTGGACTTGAAGATGATCGAGCGTGGATGATAGCTCGGATAGAGACGACAGGCTCGCGTCCGGCTGGACCTGTTCCTGTTTCTCCATATCCGGGTCGGCGCGGCGGCTGATCCATATCCCGTAGATTCCCGCTTCCTGCGCACCGCGGATGTCCGCGTCGAGATTGTCGCCGACCATTACGGCTTCGTTGGGATGGCAATACCAATTGGAGAGCGCTAGTTCAAAGATGCGCGGATGGGGTTTGCGGTAACTGCACGCAGCGGAGGTCAGGATAAAATCGAAATACTCGGTGATGCCAAACCCGCGGGCAAGTTGTTGCACATCTGTATCATCGCCTGCGTTCGAGATGATTCCCAGGTTATACCCCTTTACCTTTAGTTTTTGAAGTGTGGCAATAGCATCCTCCTCCAATGCCCAGTTGCTTTGTGTGACGGAGAACAACGTGTCCAGGGCGTTGCGGAGAATATCGGCGGAAACATTGTCGTAGCCCTTTTCCCTGAGCATTTCACGCAAGACGAAAGTGTACGTGGTCTCGAGCAAGTCCTTTTCGCGTTGTTTGAAGTATTCATCCAGCCGCCTGCGGAACTCGATCGGAAATGTGTTGAGATTGACATCCATTCCCTGTGAGCGAATGAAGTCTGTGAGTGCATCGTCAGCTTTTGCAATGATGGGAGTCCAGTCTCGACGCCCATGCATGAGCGTCCCGCCGAAATCGAAAAGGATGGCACGAATGAAATTGCGAGGCATGATGATATTTTACTGTGAGTAACGGAAAAGGGAAAACCCGTTCGTTATTCGTTGCTATTGATTCCCGCGCGGTTCTTGTGTCAGCGGTTTTTGCGGTAATGTGGTGACGAGCACTTTGTCGACGCGCCTGCCGTCCATATCTATGATCTCGAAACTGAAACTGTTCCATTCGAAATGATCGGTAATCTGGGGAACGCGTCCAAGCGACATCATCACAAATCCGCTCAGGGTCTCATATTCGTCCTCGTGGGGGAGTGAATGAAAATCGAATATCTCTTTGAATTCATCGATTTCCAGCATCCCATCCAACAGCCAGGAACCATCCTGGCGCTGTGTGGCTTGCGGCTCGTCTATTTCCATCTCGCCCACGATCTCTTCGAGAATGTCGTTGATGGTTAACAATCCCTGCAAGCCGCCGAACTCGTCAATGACGAGGAGCATGTCCGTTCCTTTTTCCTTTAGGATCTCGAGCGCACGCGACGCTTGCATCGTTTCAGGGACATAAAAGGCAGGTCTGAGCATATCTTTGATGTTGATGGGTTCACCGCCCAGTGTGGGAGCCAGCAGGTCTCTTGCCTTTATGATTCCCAAGATGACATCCAAAGTTCCCTGACGAACCGGGAATCGCGAGAAATCATTCTCTACGATCTTTGACCGGATTTCGTCGGTGGTATCGTCAATATCCAGCCAGACGATACCCGTGCGCGGAGTCATTAATGAGTACACGCGCTGGTCGCCAAGGCTGAAGACGCCTTCCACCATGTCGTGTTCGGATTCCTCGAAGATACCCGCTTCCGTTCCCTGATCGATCAGCAGTTGTATCTCCTCTTCCGTTACCGGCGGCTCCTCGCTGATCTTGACGCCAAATATCCGTAAAACAGATTCGGTCGAGAAACTGAGAAAGCGCACAAGCGGAGAAAAGGCCTTCGTAAGAAAAAGCATCGACCCAGCAATGGATGACGAGATTCCCTCCGGGTTACGCATTGCCAGGCGTTTTGGAACGAGTTCACCAAGCACGAGCGAAAGATAAGTGATGGGCAAAACACCGATCAATATACCGAGCACCTCGCTGTACGCTTCCAGGGCTGGAACCTTTTCCAATTGAAAATCAACCCATACGCCGATGGTTGCGCCTGTGATCGCTCCTGTCAGCAGGTCAATGGATGTGATCCCGATCTGGATGACCGAAAGGAACTGGTTGGGATTCTCAACCAGTTGCATGGCGATTTTGGCGCGCTTATCGCCTTTGTTGATCTCGTTTTGTAATCTTGCCTTCCGTGTGGAGATGAGGGCAATTTCAGCCAGGGCGAGAATTGCGTTGAACACCAGCAAAATGCCAATGGTGATCAGCCCGGATGTAATATTAATTTCTGTAGGGATTTCTGACATATTCCTTGGATGTTTCTATAAAATTTCCCCATATTGTACTATGGATATTGCGCTTCTTATCCGACCGTTATACCTGATCCCGTTTCGACGCTTCCCACCACCCAGGCGGCTTGATCTAATTCCCCTGCCCGCGCAGTGAATGACTCAAGCTTCTCCTGCGGCACGCCAAGCAACAAGCCTCCGCTTGTTTGCGGATCGAACAACAACATTTGATTTTGTTCATCAATCGAGTCTGCAAATTTTACATTCGCTTCGAAATGACTTTTATTGTCGAATGCCCCACCCGCAAAGCATCCCTTCTCGGCATACATCCTCGCGCACGAAATGAACGGGATTTTTGCGAATTCGAATTCAAGCGCCACACCTGACGCGTCTGCCATCTCAAACGCATGCCCCAGGAGACTGTATCCGGTAATATCCGTTCCTGCGCGAAGATCGAACTCGTTGGCAAGTTGACCTGCCTTGTTGTTCAACTTCTTCATCCATGTAACTGCTTCCTCAACATCCCTGTCATTCGCCTGTTCCCGTTTTAAGGCTGTTGTCGTGACACCAAATCCCAATGGCTTGGTAAGCACCAGCGCATCGCCGACCTTGAGCCCGCCTTTGCTCAACATTTTCTGCGGATGGACAAAGCCGACCACGACCAGTCCATACTTCGGTTCTTTATCTTTTACCGTGTGCCCTCCCGCAACCACAACTCCTGCCTCTCGCGCTTTCTCTGCCCCGCCGCGAATGATCTCGGATGAAATTTCATTTGGCAGATTATCTGGCAGCGCAGCGACATTCAAAGCAAGGAAAGGTTTCCCGCCCATTGCATACACGTCCGACAGGCTGTTTGCCGCGGCGATGGAGCCGTAATCATAGGCGTCATCCACAACAGGGGTGAAAAAATCGGTTGTGATGACGATTGCCTTGTCATCGTCCAAACGCCAGACAGCCGCATCATCCGGTTCACGCAGACCAACCAACAGGTCCGGGAAGGAGGCGGCATCGAAAATGTCCTTTATAGGACGCAGAACCTGCGTCAGCGCATCGGCGCTTAGTTTGGACGCTCAACCCGCGCACGCGGATAGTGTTGTGAGGCGGATCTCGCGTCCGGTTTGGGGAATCGGCATTGATTAATGACAGGGGATAGTCGCTTTACCAGCGACTATCCCCTGTTCCTAATAGAGATTAGGGTGTTGCTTCAGGGATGATCGATGACGGCGATGTATTCGGTAGCGGCAGGATGAATTGGTTGCCGCTCGGGATGAAGATCGTCTGTACACCTGGAGACAGTTTAAGGATGTATTGATACTGCAAGATCTCCGGGTTGGCTTGAAGCGATTGCCCGATCAACTCATTGGCTTCCGCCTGTGCATTTGCCTGAATGACTTGAGCCTCTGCGGCGCCTGTCGCTTCGATCACTGCCGCATCCGCTTTACCTCGTGCGGTCGCACGGGCTTGCTCGGCTTCCTGTATTTTCGATTCAACGACGAATTGCGCCTGGAGCGCTTGTTGTTCGGCGATCTGTTTCAGTTCGATGGATTGGGCATATTCCTCGGTGAAAGTGATATCACGCAATACGAAGTCAACAAGGGTCAAGCCATTGTCTGCCATCACATCTTCCAGGTCTTTTGTGATCTGGGTTGTCATGTCGAAACGTTTTGTGCTCAAGACCTCGTCCACGCGGTATTGTGACACCGCATCGCGGATGATACCGCGCGCCTGCGGCAGGATCAGGTCATCCTGATAACGGCGCTGCCAGGTCTTGTGGATTTCGATCACTGCTGAGGGTTCGATTTTAAAGATCACAGACGAATCGACAAAGATCCGTTGTCCGTCGGATGTGCGCGCTTCGACAGTAATGAGTCCTTGTGTCTCGCCCTCACTGGCTGTGCGCGCCATGGTGAATGTCTGGGTGGTTGTCGTGTACAGTTCCACCCTTTCTACAAAGGGTACGATCCAGTGCAGCCCTGGCTGAAGCGGATCGGGGCGCAAACCGCCTTCCCCAAGGATGGTGATGACAACACCCGCCTCGGTCGGTTCGATAAAGACCAGTCCGGCGCCTACGAGAGTAAGCACAACCGCCAAAACTACCAAACCTATTACGAGCGAAGTGATCCCTTTGGCATTTTGGTTTCGGCTCGCGCGGGCTACAGCCATAACACCCAAGCCGACAACTGCAAACCAGGCAAATCCTGCCAGAGCCTTGATAAATTCTGCAATATTCATTCTTCCTCCATTTCTTGAAATTATTATACCGCCATGATAGCATAGCGACATGCGCACAGGTAAAGGACAGGTCGTTGAATTGATTCTGGACAGTGGATTTCGTCATGCGCGGATTTCCTGCGCCGCAGACTTGATCCCTGCTCCGGGACAATACCTGCTTGCAGGCACCGCTTCGTCATCGGACCCATTACCTGTTTCTCTTTTCTCTACGGAATCCACACCCGGAAGTTTTACCGCCTGCGCTCCCATTCCTGAAGCTTGGACACCCGGAGTCGAGATTAACTTACGCGGTCCGCTTGGGCGCGGGTTTGAGTTGCCAGTTTCCGCTCGAAGGGTGGTACTGGTTGCATTCGAAGACTCATCTGTGCGCCTTCGAAGCTTGATCCGACCAGCGCTGAAGCAGGGTGCGGGGGTTGTACTCGTCTGCGGCTCGGACGAGGAACATTTGCCCGATGAATTGGAAGTGCAGCCACTTTCCGCACTGGACGAAATCCTCGCATGGGCGGATTACATCGCATTCGATGTCGCGCGTGAGAACCTGCCAGGGTTGAGAGAAAGACTGGGGGAGAAGGATCAATTGTTGGCTTTGAAAGAAGCGCAGGCTC
>DATDAG010000180.1:0-3275 GCA_036525495.1 Anaerolineales bacterium | reverse complement strand
CTGTCAGCGGCGGATTTGGCTTTGGGCAACGTGAAGCAGGTTGCAGTCGTGTACGAGGCGGAGGACAAAGAGACGGAAAAAATAATTCGATTCGTGCAATCCCAATTCAGACCGAACGTCATCATTACCGCATCCTCCTATCCCCCACCCAATGACGCGCCGCCATTATTGCACGATCGTCCGCCCAAAGACGGCAAGGCGACCGTTTACGTGTGCGAGGGGTTTGTTTGCAAAAATCCTGTAACTACAATTTCTGAATTGCAGGAGTTGTTGTAAAATAATCGCATGGATCCGACTCTAACTGAGAACCTGATCAAACTTGGCATGGCTGTGCTGATCGGTGGGGCAATCGGCGCCGAGCGTGAGTTCCGCGATAAAGCCGCAGGATTCCGCACGATCATTCTCATCACCGTTGGCTCGACATTGTTCACGATCTTTTCAATGAGCCTCGACCCAGGCTTTACACAAACGCGCATTGCCGCCAATATCGTAACGGGCATCGGCTTTTTAGGCGCGGGCGCGATCATCCGCGAACACGGACGTGTGGGCGGCTTGACAACCGCGGCAACCATCTGGCTCTCCGCCGCGCTAGGCATGGGGATCGGCGCAGGCGAACTGGTATTCATGGTGATCGCGACATCGGTTGTGCTTTTGATCCTGGTGGTTTTCCCATACCTCGAACGGAGGATAGATCGTATCAGCGAGTCGCGCACATATAAGATCGTTCTTTCCACGGGCAACGCGGCAAAGGTGGAGAAAATCAGTAAAGCGTTCAAAACGTGTTCGCTGCGGGTTGTTGACCACCACCAGGTCAAATCGGATCAATCCATCATCAGCACCTGGCACGTGCTTGGGTCACCAGACGGACATCAACGCTTTGCAGCCATGATGCTCAAGGATAAAATCATAAAAGAATTTACATATTAGGTTCTTTCATAAAATCAAAAGGCTCCCGCTGGGGAGCCTTTTGATTTTATTTGGGTTCGATATTCCCATCCGAGTCTGTCGACTGGTCATCCTTTTTATCGCCGCCCAGTCCATCCCGGAAAGATTTGATGCCCTTGCCGAGCTCACCAGCAATCTTTCCGATGCGACCGGGTCCAAAAAGCAGGACGACGATCACTAACAGGATGATCAATTCCATGGGTCCAAGTCTTGGAAGCATTCTATACTCCTTTTTCGATATCGCGGTTATCCTACCACAATCAAAGGTAAACCGCCATTGTCAAATCCTAAAGTTCGCGGCGGAAAATGATGCCTTCAATGAAACGAATGGCGCGGCGCACGAACGAACGTACACGCCCAAACACGCGATACTGCTCGGGACGGACATGTCCCTTACTGGGAAGCGGACCCGTCCATTCAGCGGTGAGCGCGCCCCAAGTCAACCCGGCGCCGAAACCCACCATTACCAGTTTGTCACCAGTCTTGATGTGCCCTTTTTCAATCCCTTCCACCATTGCGATCGGGATGGATGCCGTAGATGTGTTTCCATAACGTTCAAGATTGACTATGAATTTATCCATGGGTTGTTTGAGTCCACGCGCTGCCGCTTCAATAATACGGATATTGGCTTGATGCGGAACGATCCAATCCACATCTTCAATTGTCATGCCGGCGGCTATCAATGCTTCATTGGTCGCCTGCGCCATTACGCGCGTGGCAAAACGGAAGACTTCCTTGCCATCCATCTCGATAAAATGCTTGCCTTCATGAACAGTCGCTTCAGTTGCCGGGTGGACGCTTCCACCTCCGGGTAGTGCCAGCAGTTCGCCTCCAGAGCCGTCCGAATGCATAACCGCCGAATAGACACCGCCGGGTCTTTCACTTGCCTGTAAGATAAAAGCACCTGCGCCATCTCCGAACAGAATGCACGTGTTCCTGTCCTTCCAGTTCACAAACCGTGAAAGCGTCTCAGAGCCGATTACCATCGCACTTTTAATGGAACCACTCCGTACCGCCTGCGCTGCCATATTGGTTGCATAAATGAAGCCAGAACAAGCCGCGAGCAGATCGAATGCACCCGCCTTTGTCGCGCCGATTTGATCCTGGATCAGGCACGCAGTAGCGGGGAAAATATAATCCGGCGTGGAGGTTGAACAGATGATCAAATCCAGGTCTGTGGGGCGCAAGTTGGCTACCTTCAATGCTTTGAGCGCAGCTTCCACACCCAAAGATGATGTGGTTTGTCCGTCTCTGGCGATCCGCCTTTCGTGAATTCCTGTGCGTTCACGGATCCATCGATCATTTGTATCCACGATTTTGGACAGGTCATCATTTGTCAATATGGTATCAGGTACCGACATCCCCCAACCTGTGATGTGTGCATATGGCATAACGAACTCCTAAAATAATCACAGCCGGGTCAAACAGAACAGCCCGGACAACGGTTGGTCACCCTGTAAATTTGCTGAATATTAATGTGGCATTATGACCGCCGAAACCAAATGAATTGGACATGATGTGCCCGAGCGAAGCCTTGCGCGACTGATTCGGGACATAGTCCAAATCACATTCAGGATCCGGGGTCTGGTAGTTGATCGTTGCAGGAATAGTTCCCTCGCGCATCGCCATGATACTGAATACTGCCTCCACTGCACCGGATGCACCTAGTAGATGCCCAGTCATGGATTTGGTTGATGAAACGGGAATCTTATAAGCATGTTCGCCAAAGACTGTCTTGATCGCGGCGGTCTCACTTTTGTCGTTCAATGGAGTGGATGTGCCATGAGCGTTAATGTAGTCAATATTTTCCTCTTGCAGACCAGCATCCTCCAGGGCATGCTTCATCGACATTGCAGCGCCCGCGCCATTCTCTGCCGGGGCTGAAATATGATACGCGTCATCAGTTGTGCCATAGCCGCTTAATTCACAAAGGATGGCAGCGCCACGCGCCTGTGCATGCTCGATAGATTCAAGGATCAAAATCCCCGCGCCCTCTCCCATAAGAAATCCATCGCGCTCCTTATCGAACGGACGAGATGCGGTAAGCGGATCTTCATTGCGGGTGGACAACGCGCCCATCACATTCATGCCTGCCATCGCGATTGGAACGAGCGCGCCTTCAGAAGCGCCTGCGATCATGGCATCTGCCGACCCACGACGGATTATTTCAACTGCCTCACCAATGGCATTATTACCGGACGCACATGCGGTTGCCAATGCCATGTTCGGTCCGCGCGCGCCAACACGGATCGCCAGCATACCTGCCGCGCTATCCGAGATCATCATGGGTACAAGAAACGGGCTTACCCGTTCTGGTCCACGTTCGCGCA
>DATDAG010000179.1:0-2384 GCA_036525495.1 Anaerolineales bacterium | reverse complement strand
TGTTAAACAGAACTATTCGCTCTTCCGGGTCTATCCATTTTTCCTGGACGAGCTTTATCAATGCAGTAAGCGTTGCCGCACCTTCAGGAGCTGCAAAAATCCCTTCTGACCTGCCAAGTTGACTTTGTGCCTGCAAGATCGCCTCATCACTGACTGCCACAGCTGTCCCACTACTCTCGCGTAGGTCATTGAGAATTAAGGCATCGGCAAAACTTTTCGGCACCCGCAACCCAGATGCCAGGGTATGCGCGTCTGTCCAGAAATCGCAGAATTCGGCGCCATCGTCAAAAGCTTTGACCACTGGCGCACATCCATCTGCTTGTACAGCTACCATGCGTGGTCGTTTATTGTTTTCTAGCCAGCCCAGCTCCTCCAATTCAGCAAAAGCTTTCCACATGCCCACAAGTCCTGTACCTCCCCCGGTCGGATAAATAATCACATCCGGCAATGTCCAGCCGAATGATTCGGCAAGTTCATATCCCATGATCTTCTTGCCTTCTGTGCGATAGGGCTCCTTAAAAGTAGAGAGGTCGAACCATCCATCTGCACGCGCTTTTTCTCCAGCCAATCCAGCCGCGTCACTGATCAGCCCCTCAACCAGGATCACTTCTGCGCCTGCCATACGACTTTCTTCAATATTAGCGCGCGGGGTGTCTTTGGGCATGTAAATAATGGCTTGAATATCTGCGCGTGCTGCGTAGGCTGCCATCGCACCCCCGGCATTGCCCGCAGTGGGAATAATCACCTTTTTTATCCCCAGTTCCTTTGCCTTGGATACAGCTGCCGCCAGTCCTCTTGCCTTAAAGGAGCCAGTGGGGTTTGTACTTTCATCTTTTACGAAGAGATTGGTCAGGCCAAGTTCTTTTCCAAGATTCGGTACTTTTAAAAGGGCAGTATCACCCTCTCCAAGAAAAACAATATTTTGAGAATCTATAACAGGAAGCAGTTCGCGCCAGCGCCACAT
This sequence comes from Anaerolineales bacterium, assembly GCA_036525495.1. Lineage (GTDB taxonomy): Bacteria > Chloroflexota > Anaerolineae > Anaerolineales > Villigracilaceae > Defluviilinea. Next base: position 1,420 of record DATDAG010000179.1, on the reverse strand, counting down.
CCCCTTGGGGCGACGGGAAATTTCATCCCGATCCACTTGACTGCGTACCTGATTTAAATCATAGATTGCCAGAAGTGGTGACTGGCAATCAGGACAATAAGTATGAACTTTCTTCGGGGAGAATTCCCGGCTGCAACCCGAGCAAACCAGCTGGGATAGGTGAGAATGTGTCATATGTTTGGAAACAACGATGATGGATTATGAATAAACGACAAATCGATCAAGTCATTGTTTCTCGAGTGTAACATATCAACACTTATTATGGTGACGGTACAAACGCTTCTACACGAGCCCATAGTTCGCGGATGTTAATCGGCTTGGACATATACACGTCACAACCAGCCTCCAATGCTTTTTCTGCATCACCTTTGAGCGCATTTGCAGTGACTGCAATGATCGGTACCGTAGCCAACTCAGTTTTAGAGCTGGCTCGCAAGCGCCGTGCTACTTCGTATCCGTCAATATCGGGCAGGTTGATATCAAGCAGGATCAAAGAAATTTCTTCCGATTCCGCCATGTCAACTCCCTTGGTTCCATTGGGAGAGCTTAAAAGTTTATATCCTCGAGATTCCAAGGCACGTCTCACAAGAGTGGTGTTATCTGGATTATCTTCAATATATAGGACATTGTGTGTCACAACTATTACCTCAAATTTTGTTTGCGATCAAAGTGTCTACTTTTTCCATAAGAGTCACAATATTAATGGGTTTGGACATGTAGTCATCACAGCCTGCTTCGCGTACTTTCTTTTCATCGTTTTTCATTGCGTTGGCTGTGACCGCAACGATAGGTGTATTGGCTAGTTCCTTTTTCAAACTCGCTCGCAAACGACGGGCTACTTCATAACCGTCAATATCCGGCAGGTTGATATCTAACAAGATCAGGTCTATATTTTGATTTTCAGCAATGGATACGCCTTGCAGACCATTTCTTGCTTCTACTAGATTATACCTGTCTGGCCGAAATATGCGTTTAACAAGTGTCATATTATCGTTGTGATCTTCAATATACAGGATGTTGGGTCTCATGCCTTATTTTCCTGTTCTTGTACTTCGTTTGAATCTTCTATTACGTCGATCACTTTGCTTACGAACTTTTTAGTGGATAACGAGCCTTTTTGATAAACGGCCTGAATATGACCATTGAGTCTCTTGCGTTCTTCAGGTGTAATATCCTTGGCACTGACAACCACTACTGGAATATCCTTTGTGCGCGGATCAAGTTTGAGTTCCTCAACAAATCCAAAACCATCTATACCCGGCATGGTGAGGTCAGACACGATCAGGTCGGGTAGTTTTTGCCGTGCCATAGATAAGCCTTCCCAACCATCTTTTGCGTGATAGACACGATATTGTTTATGTCCTTCCAGAATACGGCGGATCAATAACGCATCATCCGAATTATCATCAACCAATAAAAC
>DATDAG010000178.1:0-3815 GCA_036525495.1 Anaerolineales bacterium | reverse complement strand
GATCTGCCATGAAATACTGACCACCGCAGGCAGTAACATGGCTGTTGCACCCACATTGTTCATGAATGCAGACATTGAACCACAGACAATCATAATGATGGCAATCAGCCGTATTTCGCTCGTCCCAGAAAGGTGCAGGATAAACCGCCCCATGTAGTCGGCAACACCGGTGGCGAACAATCCGCCAGAGACTATATACACCGCCCAGACCGTAATAACTGCTGAATTAGAGAAACCTGAAAAAACCTCTTTGGGCCCCACCAGACCTGTCAGACCAACAGTGATCAATACCAGTAACGCGACTACGTCTACGCGTAGTTTTTCGGTGGCGAATATGATAAGTGCAACAACTATGATTCCAAGCGTAAGAGCGATTTGGGGTGTCATTTCGGGGTCTCCTTGTGTATTTTATTAAAATGCCCAAACCAACGGAATGACCAATAAAACAATGACCATGGTCAGCAACGTCAATGGCAAACCAACCTTGAAATAATCTGAAAACTTATAGCCGCCAGGCCCCATCACGATCAGATTGGCGGAGTGTCCCACTGGGCTCAGGAATGCGGCAGATGCAGACACTGCAACCGTCATCATCAACGGATACGGAGATACTCCCAGATCAGCGGCAGTACTCAAAGCAATCGGAGCCAGCAATACCGCAACAGCAGGATTCGGCATAAACTGCGACGCCAACGCCGCAAGCATGAAGAAGCCTGCCATTACGGCAATAGTACCCAAGCCGCCTATCAACGAAATCATGCCGTTTGCCAGGAATTGCGCCGCGCCTGTCTGGTCCATGGCGATGCCAAGCGGAAGCATACCCGCTATAAGGAAGATCGCCTTCCACTCGATGGAACGATATGCCTCCTCCATCGTCAGGCAGCCTGTAATTATCATCAGCGCGACACCGATAATGGCGGTGACCGCGATTGGCATCCACCCAAACACAGCGGGGATCAATACAAGCAACATGATGATCACGGCAACCGGGACCTTTTCCTTCAGCGGCGGGATCTGTGCATCTTCGGTTAACACGAGGAAGTCGTGCTCCTGGCCCAGCATTCGCAACCGCCTGCGTGAACCATATAAAAGAAGCGCATCGCCAAAGCGGAGCTGCCTGTCACGCAGGTTTGAACGATACGCGCGTCCTTCGCTCCAAACCGCCAGCACAGACAACCCATACTTGAAGCGGAAGTTTAGCTCTCGCAACGACTTCCCGACCAATGTCGAATGCGGCGAAAGGACAGTTTCCACAAGTCCAATCTCTTCCGATTCGATCTCGCCCAGGTCGGGCAACGGCTGGTTTTCAAGTTGCAGGCTTTGCAATCCTTCGATCATCATCATGTCATGTTGTTTGCCTTTGACAAGCAATGTGTCGTTCGGCTGTAATCTTTCAGTGGGAGGGATCATCAGCAGGGTCTTTCCGTCGCGGATGATTCCCAGCACACCCAGCCCATACGAATCACCGAGGCGGCTTTCCATCAACGACTTACCAACCAGATACGAGTCGGAGGGGACGCGAACGACCATTAAACGGTCATCCAGTTTATAGTCCGCGAGAGAGGTGGGCTCTGAGAACTCAAGTCCAAGGTCGGTCCCGCGCAGTTCATCCAATTGACCGCGGCGTATCTGTACCAGCAATTTATCATCCACCAACAATGGAATGCCTTCGAGGTTCGTTCGAAAGGATGTCCCATCGCGTATCATCGCCAGAACGATCACATTATATTTATGCCTGAAGCCCACCTGTCGCAAAGTTTGGCCGACCAATATTGAATTAGGCTTGATGACTGCTTCGGTCAATTCGATGTCGGCAGAAACAAGATGTTGAACAGTAAAGCCTTCGTTATCAACAGTCAAATGATTCTTGGCCTGCATTTCGGTCAACTGCTCCAGTTTTCCCTCAACCAACATGCGGTCGCCTGACTGCAACGCAAACGCCGACTCAGGCGAAAGATGGGTCTGCCCATTGCGAAGCACCGCAACCACATGCAAACCAAGCACCGAACCAAGCCTGCTTTCCGCAAGCGTCTTGCCATGCAAGATCGAATCCTTGGGCAGGCGCAGCATCACCATGCGCTGGTGCAATTCATAAACTGATTTCAAATCCTTTCCATTGGTAGAATCGAGTTCACGAGTGGTATCGCGCGAAGGCAGCAGATGCCGCCCGATCACAGTCATATAGATCGTCCCCGCGATCAACACCGACATGCCAACGGGCGCAAACTCGAACATCGAAAACGGACGCAAGCCCGCGTTCTTGAGCGCTTCTGCGATGAGGATGTTCGGCGGCGTGCCGATCAACGTATTCAATCCGCCAAGCAATGCCGCAAACGCAAGCGGGATCAACAATTTCGATGGCGGCTGTTTTTTCTTGTGTGAGATGTCTATGACTACAGGCAGGAACAATGACACCACGCCAATCGTATTCATAAAACCAGATAGGATGCCGACGGTCAACATGATGATGACCATCAAGCGGACTTCGCTATCCCCCGCCAAACGCATCAAACGCCGACCGATCAAACTGGCTACACCTGTCCGAGCCAATGCCCCGCTGAGAATTAATACTGCCCAAACCGTTACAACGGCGGGACTGCTGAACCCTGACAGTGCATCCGCAGGCGTGACCAAGCCTGTGACCGCCAGCGCTCCAAGCACCAGAAGTGCAACTACGTCCATGCGCACCCATTCAGTGATGAAGAGAACGATAGAGACGATGAGTATCCCCAATACGATAATTATCTCGACGGTCATGGTGCCTCCTCAGGAGAGGATTATACATGAGGAGGTTTTCAGGGAGTAGGTGTTGTTAGAAAAAGGCTGGCTGATCCCCTTTGGAATCGTGGCATGGTCCTAATTATTATAAACTCGGCGCTTTCCACTTCCTGATCACATCAACGAAGGGTGGATCGATTTTCTTCTTGCGAAACGGATACCACCCCAACTCGCCGCGAACGGCTTGTTCTTTTAATTCTGTTGAACCCCACAATAAAGATGCACCGATCGCGCCAAGCAAGACCGCTCCCCAATCGGTTGAAACGAACAATGAAGCAACAACACAGATCACGCCAACCCCCATCACGTAGGGCCACCAAAGATAGCTGAAATACCTTTCACCGCGAATGACCCAGACAAATCCCAAGCCGATGATGAACAGCGTTGCAATACCAACGAAGAAGCCGAACCAGTTCATGTGGAGAGTTCCTTCATTTCAGCAACTTCATCTTGTGTATATGGAACCCCGCGTGGATCGCGCTCAAGCCAGTCTATGGTTGTTGCATTGGGGTATGAAGCCAATATCTTTGCGTGGCGCGGGTTATTCGGGTTGGCGGGGGTATGTCCGTGTTTGATGCGATTGGGCTGGCGGATTCCAAATTCGAGTGCATCCCAGAACAAGGTCACAGAGAGGATTCCACAGATCGTTGAAAGGATCAGGTTCGGTGTCAGGAAAGATGCGGATAAGAATCCGATGCCGAGCAGAAGCGCGAGCGTTGTCGGAATCCAAATGCGCTCCACCTCCCTTTCGAACTTCCGCACAGAAACGTGACCGACCCAAACGCCAAAGAACGTCGCGAACGCAGATGCAAGTCCCAGCCAGTTGATGTACATGATGTGATTATACGCGATCGAAAATCCGATTGTGAAATGCTAAACAAACTCTCATGTATACCTATCCGAACCTATATTCACCTGATCAGATAAAGAATATACAATGCTATCGTTCCGAGGGAGGAACTTTAGGAGCAGAAATGCATCTGGTCATCGTTGGCGGGGGCATCACAGGGCGGAATGTGTCAATGAAATGAGACAAC
>DATDAG010000177.1:0-10628 GCA_036525495.1 Anaerolineales bacterium | reverse complement strand
GCGGCGGCCGGGAGTCAGTATGGTGCCGAGGATCAGTACCAACACTTTTGCAAAAGTAGGCGCGGTGAAGGCAACCGAGAAAAACGAAAGTAATTGTATAATCTCTGGCGATGGGTTTGACATGGCTCCTCCTGGGTATGTGGCTGGTTGTGCTTCCACATTACCACAGGTAGCCCGTGTCATCCCATCTTCCTAAAAACGGCCAAAGTCCAGAATAAGGAACATGACCTTTTCCTGCTGTCATATCAATATAACGATATTTTCTTCTGAATGAAGGATATTTCTTGATAACAGCCTGTGTAATCATGAAGTGCATATCGAATATTCTCGATAGGACTTCCATTTTGGGAACTGTGTTATCACTGTGACCAACATCATCCGTTTTAGGCATAATTCCCTCCTTATTGAGGAGTCTATGTTTGAAACTGTATTTTACTCTTTTATGGGTTGATAAAATCCTGTTCTTTCACACCTCCATCTCCTCCTCTTCCCTCGCCACCTCCCCGCGTTCCATCTTGCGCTTCAAATACTCCGGCCACGCGGATGTGTCCTCCGCCTGCAGGAACAACGGCCCATTTCCCTTTTGAGTCAAAATATCACGCGCGCGAACGTTCAATACTGCCTTCGCTGCATCAATGCCCGAAGCGGTCACGCCTGCCACACCGTGGCTGATCGTACTTTGTCCGCACAGATACAAACCTTCGAACTCGGTCGTCGGTCTGAATCCCAGCGGTCCCACCTGCTTGGGTGATTTCTCGATGCCATAGATATTTCCGCGCGTGGCGTTGAGATAATGCTGGTTCGTCAGCGGCGTGCCGAGACTGTAATACAAGATGTGCTTGCTTAACCCAGGGATGCGCTTCTCCAGTCCGCGCACCATGCGCCATGCCAGGTCTTCCTTCATCGCATCGTAGTCCGCGGGGCGCGAACCATATTTCGTATTCGCCCACTTCTCGAACGCCTCATATCCCACGAACGCGAACGCCTCGCAAGTGTGATGCCCCGAGTGCATCTTCGATGGGTCTTTCAACGTCGTCACCGTCAGGAACATCCCCGACGGCGTCTCCTCACGCATCGCCGCATCGCCGAGTCCGTCCGTGTAGATTCTGTCCACGTCGGCGTGGTCGTAATACCACATGTTCCCCGAGTCGAGTCCCTCACTTCGCAAGTCCATATCGGTCGCAAAGAACAGACTCAGACACGACATCGAATATTTAACGGAATCAACTTTCCGCTTAAGTTTGACCGAGAGATGTTCCCTCCCGATCATCTTACCGAACGTTGCTTCAGGATCAGCATTGGAGATGACTACGCCCGCGCGGATCTCTTCTCCCGATTCCAATACAACGCCCAAAACCTTTTTATCCTCAATGAGAATCCGCTTCACACTGGACTTCAACCTGATCTCACCGCCCGACCGTTTCAACGCCCGAACGAACGCCCGTGGAATCGTGAACGCGCCGCCCAGCGGATAATACGCGCCGTCGAAATAATGCTCGGTGACGCCCGCTTGCATGAACGCGCTGATCTGCGAAGGTGGCAGCCCGTGATCGCCCGACTGACCCGCCAGGACACCACGCAACACGGGGTCGCTGATGTGGGCGTTGATCAGGTCCGCGCCTGTGGCACGCATCCACTTGAGGACGTTGCCCGCTCCTTTTACGGCTTGCAGTGGCTTGTTCAACCTGCCGATGTTACGAAGTCCATCCGTCATCGAGGTTAGGTCGCTGAAATACCCGTCAATGCCTTTTGCCTCGTTGGGAAAATGACCCTTGAGCCGATCAATTAAATTCTCTTTGCCCTTGGGGAAATCAATTTGTTTCTCACCAACAACGATGTGGTCATATCCATCTGGGTTGAGTTCCACAAAAGATAAATCTTGTGAAACACCAAGCCCGTCATAAATACGACGCAGCCCGCCGCCCTCTTCCAGACTCCCGATGTAATGCACGCCCGGGCTGAAACGATAGCCGTTCAACGTGAACGAATGCGTCCACCCACCGGGCCGGTCGTGCTGTTCGAGGACGAGAACTTTCTTCCCTGCCTGTGCCAATGCAACGGCGGCAGCGAGTCCGCCCGCGCCCGAACCGATAATGATTGCGTCGTAATCCATCATACTCTCCAACTTATATTAGTTTATTTCATATTTCCCGGCGATCTCTTGAATCTCTTTTACCTGCATCTTTGTCAGCGGACCAAACTCCAGTGCGCCCGCATTATCCTGCACCTGCTTCACAGATTTGAATCCCGGTATGGGAACCATGCGTTCATCCAGCGCCCAAATGTACGCCAGTGCGCCCTGTGCCATCGTCCGCCCATTAGAGGTGAATATGGCGTGCAGTTCATCCACGAGATCAAAGCGCTTTGCAAGTTCGGGGTCTGAAAAATCCGCGCGGGAACGGATGTCATTATCGGCGAATCTGGAATTCGTATTGTATTTACCCGTCAGGATTCCCTTGTTGAGCGGATCTTTATTAATGCCTCCCAGATCGAACTCCGCGCAGACCTTGCGCATATCAGCATTATCAAAGATGGCGTTCAAGCGAAATTGGATGGATGCGCAGTGTTCGCCGTCTGCGAATACACGTGCGTTGTCAACAATATCCGTACTCCAGCCGTACCAGCGGATCTTACCCGCCGATACCAGTTCCTCCAGAATGACCCGCAACTCCACCGCCAGTCCAGGATCATATCCGCCTTCATGCAATTGGTAGATGTCAATATAGTCTGTTTGCAAACGCCGCAGGCTGTTCTCCACATCGGTTCGCACGTTCCTGATGATCTGGTCGGGGTCGCCGTATACAACCTTCTTCTCTTCATTGACGATGTGTCCGAATTTCGTGGCGATCACAACCTTGTTGCGTCTGCCTTTCAACGCCCGCCCCAACACCACCTCGCTGTGACCGGCTCCATAGTTCGCGGCCGTATCGAAGAAATTGACCCCCATATCCAGCGCGGCGTGAACCGCACGGATGGATTCTTCATCGTCTGTATCGCCCCAGCCTGCAGGGTACGGTTCCCTGCCCGGCTGATCCCATGTCCACGGACCGCCGATCGCCCAGCACCCCATTCCCAACGCACTCACCTCAAGTTTGCTTTTGCCTAATGTTCTTTTCAGCATTTTCCTATCCTTTCTTTGGATTGGTCATTCTGATAATGTTTTCTCGTAATAAAGAAACTCTCTCCATACTTCAGGCACGATCCACGCATATTCTCCACGAACAGATGCATCCATCTGCATAATGCTCTGGCGCCATTGGAGTGTTTTAACGATGGACGCGACGGGTCGCGATAGCGCATAGGCTTTGAGCAAATCTTCCTTTGACCCAAACTGTTTCCATCGTTCGAGGTAGCGATGCAACAGTTCCGTCATTTCAGGAGTGGGAGGCGCGTACTCGTCCATTTCGAGCGCGATCTCCATGCTGACGAACCATGTACGAAGCGAGACGAATGGATGGGTGACATCCGCATCCCCCCAGTCGAAGAAGGTGACGCGCCCGTCTTTGACGAGGACGTTGCCATCATGGAAATCTCCGTGGTTTATGGATGCGGGAATTCCAAATCCATCAAGATCGCTGCATATTTGCTCGAAACGTGATTGCAGATTTTGTAATTGCTGATATTCATCTGCTGTCAATCCCTTTTCCTGCCCGATCATCAGGCTTTCTTTATCCAGGAGTAATTGTGAATACAGGTCTGGAAGGGCACCGAGCCGATGGTCGGGAATTCCCAAGGCAAGGATCTCATCCACGTGCTCAGCGAGACCGATCTGGAGTTGGGCATACTGCGTGATCACCGGCTCCCACGGCATGATGTTCTTCACCGGGCGGATGGACGCGCGCAGCTGTTCACCGCCGTCGCACATCAGCATCCAGCCTCGGGCGGAGTCGGAAGCGATCAATTCAGGCATGGAATCGGGAAACCACTTTGCAAGTTTTTCCGTCAACGCGATCTCGTAGATCGTTTCGCCTGCGGTGGCCTTGAAGAACAGCATCCCCTCACTGGAAGGGACGCGCATCACGGTTGACCAGTGCAGGATGTGAGATTGTTCGATCTCGCTTGTGAGCTGAATCGAATTGCGTTCCGCCTGCGCGCGGATCCAATCATGAGCCTGCTTTTGCCAGGCGGGATCGCGCCAGAGGAGTTGAGGCTGTGTCGACATGGTGTCTTCAATTTTACACCCTCACATCACTGGGCGTTTCGCGGTAAAACCTCTCATGATTTCATTGACGCAGAAATCCCCTCATGTTATCCTTGCGGGCGTAGGATACCAGCAGTTTGCTTTGGAAGTACCAGATCGGCTCGCGGTTCATCCGTGGGCTGATTTGCTTTACCGCCGTTGAGGCGGCTCCGATGCAACACCCAATGAGTACCCTCCAAATTTTTTACTTGCCACAAGGAGGCAAACATGTCGGAACGTATCAACGGTACAGTCAAATGGTTCAATGGAACGAAGGGCTACGGCTTCCTCGAACGCGAAGGCGGACCGGATGTCTTCGTCCATTTCTCCGCCATTCAAGGCGAAGGATTCAAGAACCTGCAGGAAGGCCAGAAGGTCGAGTTCACTGTTGAACAGGGACCCAAGGGTCTTCAAGCCGCAGACGTGGTCGTCGTCGGTTAAATTGGCTGCACATCTGACAAAAAATCCCCGGATGAAAGTTCCGGGGATTTTTGATTCTAAACATGTTACTCGGAAAGACAGTGAGGAGTCTCCGGTGCAGTGGGGAAGATTGTATAATTGCATCCATGAAATGGTTCATCAACAAAGCATACATTAAACACGGACTTTTCCCCGCCATCTTTTATCTCTTCACCTTCTGCCTGCTCACCTACCCCCTCATCCTCGACTTCAACACCCGCTTCCTCACCGATGCCGGCGATGGCTTCATGAACATCTGGAACATCTGGTGGGTCAACACAGCAGTGACGCAACCATCCATTCACTCATCCATTTGGCACACAGACATGCTTCACTGGCCCTTCGGCACAACACTGCTCGGGCAAACGCTCAACCCCATCAACGGTTTGCTCGCCGTGCCATTGCTCCGTGTTATGTCACTGGTGCAGGCGCACAATACCATCGTCCTGTTCGCGTTCATGATGAGCGGCGTTACGGCATACTGGCTGGCATATTATTTGACCAGGTCCTTTTGGGGGAGCATTATCGCGGGATACATCTTCACCTTTTCATCCTATCACTTCGCCCATTACTACGGACACCTGAACCTGATCTCGATGGAATGGATTCCACTCTTCGTTCTGTGTTGGTACATCCTAATCACGCGCCCCAGTGTGACAACGGGATTCGCTTCAGCCCTGACCTTGTGGCTGGTCCTGCTTTCAGACTATTACTACTTCTTCTACTGTGTCCTCACAGGTGGATTGATCGTAGCGTGGCATATGGTCTCACAAAGAGATTTTCTTTTCTTCACAAAACGTGAATATCGAACTCCGCTGTCAATGTTCATCCTGCTTGCCTTGATCCTGACGGCTCCCATCGTTTTCCCGCTGATGTATCTGACAAGGATTGACCCTTTCTTGGACGCTCACAAGCCTGCCAGCTTTCTTCTTGATCTGTTCGCTCTTTTCATTCCCGGCGAAACATGGCGTTTCAACCACTTGACCGAAGCCTACTGGTCGAAACTTCCCATTGGCATGAGCGAAGCAAGTGTTTATTTGGGTTACGCGGTCATCATACTTCTGGTCTATCTCTGGACAAAACGACGAAATATGGATATCGCCAGCCGCATTGAAGTCAATTTATGGTATTTCCTGATATTTTTTTTCTTCAGCATGGCTCTGGGACCAGTTTTGCAGATCAACGGAATAACCGTCTATGAAGGACTGATGCCTTATACGATCATGGAAAGGATTCTTCCAATGCTCAAACTCTCGGGCGTGCCAGTGCGGATGGTGGTCATGGTTACGTTGTCCGCGTCTGTGTTGGGTGCAATGGCATTTCACCTTCTGCAAAAATCTTCCCGAAAGACAATATTCATATCTTTGACGCTGGTATTGCTCTTCGTAGAATCCATGCCAGGGACATTGCCTTCGACTCCCGAAGTATTCCCCAAATATGCGACTGCTTTATCCGAACTCCCCAACGACGGAGGCATGCTGGACAAAGCCGCGCCGACAAAATATCTGCAATTGTATTATCAAACCCAGCATCGCAAGCCGATGACCTTCGGCTATGTTGCCCGCACTCCGTCCAGCGTGGTGGAAAAGGAAAAGGGACTCAACCGGGCAATCAATCGGGAAGATTATGCATCGCTATGGAGTGAATACCGGATTCGATACATCGTTACGCCCGATGTGATCGAGTACAACGATCCGGCTGTGCTCCTGGAATTGATCTATCAGGATAACGAGACGAACATTTACCGTCTCGAATGTGTTTGCGAAAACGGGGATTAGAAAGCGGATGGCAGGAGCCATCCGCAATTGAACCACTTGCCATGAAACATCCCATCAAAATCTTTGAAGAGCCTTGTAAATTGCCTGCGCCCCGAACTCGACGGCGTCGGCGGGGATGCGTTCATTCGCGGCGTGAATCAGACTTGAGAAATTGAGATCGTCCGGCAGGGTCATGGGCAGGTAACCGTATGTTTGAATGCCGAGCTGGGAGAAAAAGCGTGCATCTGTAACGCCGCTCAACAAAAATGGAATCGGGATGCCGGTTGGGTCGGCTTCACGTAAAATGTCACCCAGCGTATCGAAGAGTTCCATGTTCGGTTCCGCCGGACCCGGGTCATGCCTGATGACTTCGAATTCTACATCCTTTCCAACGATCTGCTGTAACTCACTGAGCATATCCTCGGGTTTGAACCCCGGCAACAAACGCCCATCCAATTCCACTGAAACTTCACTGGGGATGACGTTTACCTTGTCACTTCCATGCAGAATGGTCGGGCTGACCGTGTTATGCAGGAGAGGCACAAACAGTTTGCCTCGTTCGCCGAGCAAACCGAGCATACGACTTGCCAGTGCCGGGTTTGCCAGTTGACGTACGATCCAACCGGGCGTACGGCCCATTGCAGAACCCATCGCTTCGAACATCATCCTGGCAGGTTGTGTAACGTGGACAGGCAGGCTGTTCTCATCCAGATTTTTGAGCAATTGAGAGAGTTTCGCCATTGTGCCGCCGCGCACAGGCATCGAGCCATGCCCACCCTGCCCGCGCACTGTCGCCTTCATCCAGCAGATTTGTTTTTCAGAGACCATGATGGGATAAAACCGTTTCCCACCGATATGCAGGGTGAAGCCGCCAAACTCGCCTATCGCGTAACGAACATCCTTGAACAGATCGGCATGGTCTTCAACAAGGAACTTTGCGCCGAGGTCGCCGCCTGCCTCCTCATCGCTGACGATAGCGAGGATGATGTCTCCGGGTGGCTGTAATCCCTCGGCTTTGGCGCGCAGAAATGCCGAGAGCATCATGGCCACGCCACCTTTCATATCGAGCGCGCCGCGTCCCCAGACAAAACCGTCGATGAGTTCTCCATCGAATGGCGTGCGTTCCCATTTCTGTTTCTCGGTCGTTACCACATCCACGTGGCCGTAAAGGAGCAATGGAGGCGCCTTGCCTTCACCCTCCAACCGCGCTACCAGGTTCGGACGGTTCGCGGCTTTTGTCAATACAGTTGATTCAATACCGGCATCGGTCAACAAACCGCGGATGTAGGCAATACACGCCTCTTCATTCCCTGGAGGGTTGGTGGTATTGAACCGAATCAATTGTTGTAATATTTCCACGGGACGGTTATAGATTGACAGATCAGGCGTACTTGATTGCATGGCAACTCCTCTCCTATGGGCGATTCAAATTGATTCAGATGTTTTTCATTTTACTTCACCACATACTCAACACAAATAATAAAAAGCGGACATCCTCAACGAATGTCCGCTTCAACAGGTAACTGATTACTTCTCACTTTCCACTTTCTACTTTTCACTCGCTACTACCCATGCCGAGACATGAACTTTTCCATGCGATGCAATGCCTCTTCGATCTTGCTGTATTCAGTGGCATAGCACATGCGCGCAAATCCGTCCCCGCCGGGACCGAAAGCATTACCCGGCACAACCGCCACATGTTCCTCGCGCAAGAGTTTTTCGGCAAAGGTCTCATCGTCCATGCCGGATGCTTGGATGTTGGGAAATGCATAAAAAGCGCCGCGCGGCTCGAAGGTCCGAAGGCCGAGGCGGTTAAGTCCCGCAACCAATAACCTGCGGCGGCGGTCATATTCCGCGACCATTTCCTCCACGTAGGAGTTTCCGCTTTTCAGGGCTTCGAGCGCGGCATCCTGCGCGGTGGTCGGCGCAGACATGATGGTGTATTGATGGATGCGGACGAGTCCTTGAATGAGATCGGATGGACCGCAGGCATAGCCGATGCGCCAGCCGGTCATAGCGTAATCCTTCGAGAAGCCGCCGAGCAAAATGGTTCGTTGCTTGATGCTTTCATCCAATGTGGGGAAGCAGACATGTTTGAAGTCGTAGACCAGACGGTCATAGATTTCATCAGAGACGACAAGAAGGTCATGCTCTTCGGCGATCTGCGCGATCTCAAGTATCACCTCACGCGTGGCAACCGCGCCGGTGGGATTGGAGGGATAACCGATAAAGATGCATCTGGTGCGCGGTGTGATCGCCTTGCGGATGTCATCGGGATCCACCATGAAATTGTTTCCCTCGCGGGCAACCACTTCGACGGGAACGCCGCCTGCCATAATGACTTCTGCCTGATAGGAAACGAAACATGGCGTCGGGACAATGACCTCATCGCCGTGATCGAGGATGGCGGTGAACGTGAGATACAGCGCCTCCGACACCCCGACCGTCGCGACGATCTCAGTGTTGGGGTCGTACCTGACTTTATATAATTCTTCCAAATGCTCAGACACTGCCTGCCGCAGTTCGATCTTGCCCCAATTGGATGTGTAATGCGTCTCGCCGTTTTGCAATGAGCGGATGCCTGCCTCAAGGATCGGTTTCGGGGTGGTGAAGTCTGGTTCGCCGATGCCGAGCGAGATCACATCTTTCATCGTCGCGGCGATATCGAAGAATTTGCGAATGCCTGAGGGCTTAAGCCCCGCGACGCGTTTCGAAAGACGGCTTACATTTGTCACTTCCTGCATTGAGCCTCCATTGAGAGTGTCATTGCGACCTTCGGGAAGCAATCTCCTCGCAGCGGGGACTGCTTCGCTCGCAATGACATTAGATTGGTTGTACGTTCCACTCATCGGGAATTTCCCGATAGGTTAATTCAAAAGCATAACCGTTCGTCGTCTTGACTCGGAACCCTTTTTCAGCGGGACCGCGCCAGCGTGCGATGATCTCCGCGATCTCATATCGGCATCCCTGCCACGTAAGCGAAAGCGGACGTTCAGCGAACGTCGAATCTGAACGGCATTCGACAGTGTTCATAAAAAGACTTCACTCGCATCCCCCACATTTAATTGGATGACACGCCCATCGCCTCTTCCCCTGACCTTGGCCTGCCTCCCGATCAACGAGCGATTCAACACTGAATCATTTATCTCACAATCCGCTTCGACGATGCTTTCTGAAATTGTGCTGTTGACGATCTTACTGTTCGCGCCAATGGACGCGTGCGGACCGATGGTAGAATCGCTGATCTCCGCGCTTGGGTCGATTGCGCAAGGTTCGATGATTTTAACGTTTGAACCTTTAAACTTTTGAACCATTGCGCCTTGTTTGTCCAGCAATATCTTATTTGTGTCAAGCGTCGCCTCTATCGTCCCCGTATCCAGCCAGGTGTTGATCTCATGCACGCGGATCTTTGTCCCGTGTTCGATCATGATGGACATGGCATCTGCCAGGAAGAATTCGTTCTTGAGCGATACGTTCCTTTCAAATTGTTCCTCGATGGCGGCGACCAGTTCTTTTCCCTCCCTGAAATAATAACAACCAGCGATGACGAGATTATTTTCAAGAGTTTTCGGCTTTTCGATGAAACGTTTTACCCAGCCGTTCTCGCCAACCTCCGCAACGCCGAATCGGCGCGGGTCAGGAACGGGCATGACCCAGGCAACAGAATCAGCCGTCTCTTGCGCAAGAAACGAAAAATCCGTCTCGATCAAAGTATCCGAAAAGACCATCTGCATTGGTCCGTGTAAATATTCGCGTGCCAGCCACAGGGCATGGGACTGTCCCTTCATCTCATGCTGGACAACGTAATGGGCTTTGATATCAGGATACTTCTCTGCAACGAACGCGGGAATCTGCAACTCGCCAAGAAATGGTCCAACGATGAACACATATTCCAGGTTTTCGGGGTTCGGCATGGTCTTGAACATATCCAACAGGTGTTCAAGAGTTGTCTTGCCCGCCACACTGACGAGCGGCTTGGGCTTGCTGTAGGTGTGGGGTCTCATGCGCGTCCCCCAACCTGCCATGGGGATCACGATTTTGAAGGTTTCAGTCAATGTCCAACTCCGTCTTTGATGATTTGCCCTGTAATTTGTATCATCTCAATAATTCGGGGTAACTGTCTTTTGGATGCTTAAACGATACACCAAATATGGGGGAAGAGCCTCGTTTTGCCGCATTTTTTGTGTATGTGGCGGTATGCGTTTTAGGGCTTCCCCTATTTTTTGAGAAGA
>DATDAG010000176.1:0-3965 GCA_036525495.1 Anaerolineales bacterium | reverse complement strand
ATGAACTGGCATTGCATTTGAGGGCGGTTTTGTTGACGACGTACCCGAAAGAGCATGTTGTTTATGTAGTGGAAAGTGGGAAAAAGAAAGAAAAAAGAATTGAAGAGTTAAACGAAAACGATTTTTCCAGCAATATCTGTTTTTATGTGCCTGCGTTGGGGGAGGGGACATCTTTCGAATCGTTTGCCGAGATCGTTGCCCATCTGCGCGCGCCGGATGGCTGTCCGTGGGACAAGGAACAGACGCATGAGACGCTCCGCAAGCATTTGCTGGAAGAGTCCTATGAGGCGATCTCCGCGATTGATTCTGGCAACTTCGTCGATATGCGGGAGGAATTCGGCGACCTGTTATTGCAGATCGTATTACAGTCACAGATCGCGAACGAAGAGGGGCAGTTCAATATCAACCAGGTTGTTCATGGAATCCACTCGAAGATCGTGCGGCGGCATCCGCATGTGTTCGGGGCGTTGAAACTGGATGGCGTGGCTGGCGTTCTGGCAAATTGGGAAAAGCTGAAAGAGATGGAGAGAGGGAAGAAGAATGATGGCAGGGGTTTACTGGATGGAGTTCCCATCTCCTTGCCAGCCTTGAGTCAGGCACAGGAATACCAGGACCGCGCCGCGCGCGTCGGTTTTGATTGGACGGATATTGATGGTGTATTGGAGAAGTTGAGGGAGGAAATCGAGGAAGTCAAAAATGCCGAAACGGATTTTGAGCTTGCCTCTGAAATTGGGGATCTGTTATTTGCATTGGTCAATGTGGCGCGTTGGAAGAAAGTGGATGCTGAGTCCGCTTTGCGAGGGACGAATATGAAATTCAAGAAACGATTTGGTTATGTGGAGCAGGGTGCTATAAAACAGGAACGGAATTTGTCCGAGTTGGATTTGGAAGAGATGGAATCTCTCTGGCAGGAGGCAAAGAAGAAAGGAGGTTGATGATCTTAATGATCATTTCTTTTCTCCTTACGTTTCCATTATTACAACGACATCTCCATAAACGTCCATTTCGAATGGATTTCCGGCGGCGCTTCACTTTCTGGGTATGGCTCGATCTCCGTGAACCCAACCGAACGATACAACTTTTCAGCATTTTTGGCATAGGGACCAACATCCAGCCGCAGTTTGCTGTATCCGATCTGTCGGGCTTCAGCGATCAACTTTTCTAGTAATTTGCGACCCAATCCCTTTCCTTGAAAGGATGGTCGGACATACATCCGTTTGATCTCGCCGGTGCTTTCCCCGATCTGGCGCAAGCCGCCCAATTCCGCGATTTGATCATCAACCTGCACGAGAAGCAAACGACCATTCGGCGGGGATAATTTGTGGAGTTTGGTCATGTCTTCTTCAACTTAAGGGGCAACCTCTATCTCGATCCCAAATTCTGGGAAAATCATCCAGCGCACGTATTCCATGTATTCGAAATACAATTCCCTGACATGCTGTTTATGTTCGTCCGTTTGGACTGGAATCAAATCAATCATGATAAACACCTCCTGAACCTATAAAACATACTCGTGTCTGTAATGTTGGCAGTGGTGGATCGCATGTGTTTCAATCCCCCCGTTTCGGAAATTCGATTCGTAGGTTATAAACCATCCATAAGCTTGAACATCAAATGCTCATCGTAATATTGACCGTCGTGATACAGTGCGCGCGGCTCTGTGCCGTAGACGATGAACCCGCTTCTTTCATACAAACGGATGGCTGATTCATTCGTAGACACCACTGCCAGTTTGACAATTTGAATTTTACGTAGCCCTGCCCATTCTAAACACAAATCCATTAATCCTTCAGCGATCCGCAATCCTCTCCACTCCGGGCGGACATATACTCCCCATATTCCTGCGCTGTGTTTCGTTTTGGCCGATTCACCGCGGCGGATACCCGTCATTCCAATCAGTTGCTCCTCGTGTTCGGCGACCATAATGACCCCATAGTGATCTGGCTTCAATCGACCTTTCCAGAAACTCGCCGGGTAACTGGCATTAAGCTCATAATCGGCGCTGAACGCTGTTGGGCTCTCTTTAAGTGCATGTAATCGCAATTCACGGAATTTTTCAACATCTGCAAGGCTGACCTCGCGGATGATAACATCCCCTTTGAGCGTTGAAAGGGATTTGATCATCGGGTGCAAATGAATCGGTCGATGGCTAAATCGAACAATGCCTGCGTATTTTCCGCTTGCGGGCTGTACACTTTCCATGCGAAGGCGCGCTCACCGCAAACCCATGCCCCCGCCGCGCCGAATGGCAGGACCGGTGTTGCGGTGGTCGTGATCGGAGCGTAGATCACATTCATGTCGCGGATCAGCCTTACGTTAAGATCCCCGACGCGTGTATCCACTTCTTCATCCAAAATAAGATCGAGCATGAATTGTGAGTCGGCAGTCCCCGGAGCGAGTTGCCAGATCAATTGGATGAACAGGTTGCCGTTGAATGCCGCGACGAGTCCTTGTGAATAGGTGCTGGGTGAAGCGGGATTGTTCTGCGCGCTCACGTCGAAAAAGGACATGTCCACAGGATGCCCCACACAAAATTGATATTCACAAAAGATGCCCTTTAGATCGAACAGCGTGGGAGTGGGGTAGGGCGTGGGGAGCGGTTGTGAAGTGGGTGCGGGCATCACGGCGAGTGTTGCGGCAACGGACACATCTGCACTTGGAGCAAGGTCGTTTTTTGGTGCGCAGGCAGTTACAATAACGATGGCGAGTGCGATCATGTAGTAACGCATTCGTCGATTATACAATCTTTCGGAACAAACATCCCTGTATGGTCGTCCATGTTGAAGGAGTGAAAATGAAAAAAACTATATTTGCCTGCATGGTGTTGATCTTGTTGTTGATGGCTTGTGCCCCTCAGCCGCAAACGGAACCACCTCCGACCATCACCGAGCAACCGACGCGGGAAGCCGCTCCAATGACCCCGGCGCAGACTGCCGCGCTCACGCATCTTTCCGAGACTTTGAACCTGCCCGTTGACCAAATTGCTTTGGTCTCCACTGAAGCAGTGATCTGGTCTGATGGCTGTCTCGGGGTACATCCTCCAGACGTGATGTGTACACAGGCGTTGGTGGAGGGGTACAAGATTGTCTTCGAGGCGGATGGCGCGGAATATGAACTTCACACAAATGAGATGGGAAGCGCGGTTGTGATCGACGGTGGTGTCGAATTAAACTCCATGATCGAAGTTGTCCTTATAAAACAATTGGCTGAAAATCTGGGATTGGATACCGGGAGTATCACGGTAGTAAGCAATGAGCCGGCCGAATTTGGAAATACTTGCCTGGGTGTGGCGATGGAGAACGTGATGTGTGCTGAGGCGATTACACCTGGGCGTATTGTCATCCTGGAATCGGATGGCATCCAATATGAATATCGGATCAGTGACGATGGCAGGCACATCCAACCTGTAACAATTACCCTGACGTGGAAACGCGAAGGCGGTATTGCCGGCTTCTGTGACAGCCTGACAGTGTTTTTATCAGGTGAAATCTACGGGAACCATTGTAAATCTCAGCCTGACGACACAATGGGAACGTTTACCGCATTGCTTTCAAACGAGGAAATCGAACAATTCAACTCATGGTTTTCTCGCTACGGTCAGGTATCTTTGGATGCTTCCGACCCCAAAGGCGTTGCCGACGGGATGACATTAGTGATCGAATTTTATGGAAGCGGAAATGGCAAGCCGGGTCAGCCAGTGCAAAGAGAGATTTTCACCTGGGCGCAGGAGTTGTTCCAAAGACTTTACAACTAGAATTGAGAGCCTGTGGTATTGGTCGCAGGCTCTTATGATTCATCATATTCATCACTATTAGTGACGAATGTCATGTAGACAGGAGATGGGGGATGGGTGTATATTAAAACTATCCCTACCCCCCTGGGGGGGGGTAAGAAGTTACCAAGCGAACCAGTCTGGAAGTTAGAGGTAAACGAACATGGAAAACGAAAAAACCCTGCGGCGACTG
>DATDAG010000175.1:0-7030 GCA_036525495.1 Anaerolineales bacterium | reverse complement strand
CAAGATGTCACTGTATTGAACCTTGGAAACTTCCCGCTCCAAGTACAAACAGTTACTCCGGAGCAGGATCCAAATGCCGCGGCTGTGCCAACCCAACCCGAGCGGCCGGACGTTATAACCTTGATGGTGTCTCCGCAGGATTCCATTTCGTTAAACTATTTTGTTTACAGTGGTGCGGTTTTCTCGATGACATTGCGTAATCCAAACGACAATTCCCGGGTTGATGCACAATCCGCGACGTTGACAAGTATTTTGACGCAGTACAATATTTCATTGCCATCCAAACTCCCATACGCTCAAAATACTCGCGTTGACTTCCTAACCCCACCTTTGTTGCCTAATGATATTGTTCAGACTCAACCGCAACAGTAACGCGTTACTTGAGGTGATTAGGCATGCCAGGTGAAAAAATCCGTGTATTGATCGTTGATGATGTTTCTGAGACTCGCGAGAATGTAAAGAAGTTACTGCAATTTGAATCGGATGTTGATGTGGTTGGAGTCGCACGGACCGGCAAGGAGGCAATTCAAGTCTCCCAGGAGTTGACGCCCGATGTTGTCCTGATGGATATTAATATGCCAGATATGGACGGTATCGCGGCTACAGAAGCTATCCGCGCAAATCACCAGGCGGTTCAAGTCATCATCCTATCTGTCCAAAGCGACCAAAACTATATGCGCCGTGCCATGTTGGCAGGTGCAAGAGATTTTCTAACCAAGCCGCCTATGGGCGACGAATTGATTTCTGCCATTCGTCGCGCGGGTGAAATGGCACAGACCGAGAAGTCGAAAGTTGCCCGTGTACAAGCTCTGCCGGCTTCTGGTATAGCTGGGGTTGCCTCGAGTTTTGGAGGTCCACGAGGTAAGATCGTAGTGATCTACAGTCCGAAAGGTGGTACTGGGTGTACCACCTTGGCTGTTAATCTGGCGCTTGCAATGAACAGCGCCGATACGAAGGTTGCACTCGTGGATGGCAATCTTCAATACGGTGATGTCGCGGTATTCGTCAATGAACAGGGCAAGAATACCGTGCTTGACCTTGCGCCTCGAGCGGATGAGTTGGATGCCGACATCGTAGAAGAAGTGATGGTCAAGCACTCAGCTACCGGTATGCATATACTTGCTGCACCCAGTCGTCCTGAATATGCAGAAAAAGTCTCAAGCGGTCAGTTCTCCCGGATGCTTGAATATCTGACCCAATTGTATGCCTATGTAATAGTTGACACTGCATCGGTTCTTACTGACTTGACGCTGGCGACCATTGATGTATGTGATATTGTTGTGCTTGTTACAACCCAGGATATCCCGGCGATAAAAAACAGCCGCCTCTTTCTCGATTTGCTGCAGAACCTTGGCGTCTCGCGTGACCGGGTCATGTTCGTTATGAACCGCTTCGACAAAAAGGTGAATATTACTCCTGAACGTGTTGCCGACAATTTAAAACAGGAAGTTGCTTTGGTCATACCTGCGGATGACACTATTGCAGTAAAGGCAGTTAATCGCGGTGTACCGTTTGTTTTGGACAGTAAAAATCAGCCTATTGCGCGCGGCGTCTTTGCATTGGCTGAAGGAATACGTTCGAAGATCGAAGCCCAGGTATCCGGTGGTGAATAAATTTTAATGTTTACAAATTATTTATGTAAGGAGATAGGTGAAACATGTCTCTTTTAAAACGAATTGAACAGGGACAGGGCGGTTCTTCCTCGGGTGGTGGTCAATCCTCCGGGCAGGAAGGGGAGGGGTCACGCCTCTCCTCATTGCAGTCGCGAAGAGTGAACGCGCCTATCACATCTCCACAAGCCGGTTCCTACTTTGACTTGAAAACACGCGTTCAGAATAAGCTTTTGTCCGAACTGGATCCGACCATGGACATTACCCGGACAGATGAGGTTCGACGCACAATTCAGGATCTGTTCGAGCAAATCCTTGCTGAGGAGAATATAGTCCTGTCAAGACCTGAGCGCGCCCGTCTGTTTGAGCAGATCGCGGCGGAAATACTTGGTTTTGGTCCATTACAGCCATTATTAGAAGATGACACTATAACGGAAGTGATGGTTAACGGTCCCAAAAATGTTTACATTGAACGCAAAGGCAAATTGCATCGCGTTCCGGTAACCTTCGAGAATAACGACCATGTTATGCGGGTCATCGACCGTATTGTTGCTCCTTTGGGGCGCCGGATTGACGAATCTAGCCCCTATGTGGATGCACGTTTGCCGGATGGTTCCCGCGTGAACGCTGTTATCCCTCCGATCTCCCTGGTAGGACCTACACTTACGATCCGTAAGTTTTCGAAAAACCCTATCACTGTAGACCAATTGATTCAATTTGGATCTATCACGCATGAAGCCGTTCAATTCTTGAAGTCCTGCGTAGAAGCTCGTTTGAATGTATTGATTTCCGGCGGTACAGGTTCAGGCAAGACGACACTCCTCAACGTGATGTCCGGTTTTATTCCCAATGATGAAAGAATAATCACAATAGAAAATGCTGCCGAGTTGCAATTGCGGCAGGAGCACGTTGTCACGCTTGAGTCGCGGCCGCCCAATATTGAGGGGCGTGGAGAGATTACAATCCGCGATCTTGTGATTAATTCCCTTCGTATGCGTCCTGAAAGGATTATTGTTGGTGAGTGTCGTGGCGGTGAGACGCTAGACATGTTACAAGCAATGAATACTGGTCATGATGGTTCAATGACGACCGCGCACGCCAATACCCCCCGTGACGCTCTTTCTCGCGTCGAAACAATGTGTTTGATGGCTGGTATGGATTTGCCCGTACGTGCTATTCGTGAACAAACAGCAAGCGCTATTGATGTTATTGTTCAACAGGAACGCATGCGGGACGGTACACGTAAGATCACAAGCATAACCGAGGTAAGCGGAATGGAAGGCGATGTCATTACCATGACCGATATTTTTGTGTTTGAACAAACAGGTATAGAAGCCGGTAAAGTAATGGGGCGGTTGCGCCCGACAGGCTTAAGACCAAAATTCATAGATAAAATCGAGACGGCCGGCATAAATTTGCCCCCATCCATCTTTGGTATTGGTGAACGACGCCGTTACTAGAAAACTGACAGGTTAAGGTTATGAATCTATTGCTGATCGGTGGCGTGTTGATATTGATCTTGTTAATTGTGGGGGTGGTGATTACCGTGTCTGGTGAGCGGTCACTGGTGGATGAACGCCTTGGTCAATTTGGCGAGGACGAACAAGTCAGGGAGGCACAGGAGGAAGCATCAAAGTCCATAGTGATCGAATGGGTCAACCGCAGAGTTGCCAGTTCTTCCATGGGCGACCGTGTAGCTAGGGAGCTTGCCCGCGCGGATCTAAAGTTTAAAGTTGCTGAATACTACGCTTTGGTATTTATTTCCACAGTGGTACTGGGGCTTGGGGCTTGGGCGATTCAAGGCAATCCGTTCTCCATCTTAATAGGCGGTATTGCTGGTTTCTTTGCACCTCGCTTTTATGTGAAACAACAGCAATCTGCAAGGATCAGGAGATTCGACGATCAATTGGGGGATATGTTAAATCTTATGACGAATGGTCTGCGTGCTGGTTATTCGACCATGCAGGCGATGGAAGCGGTAAGCCGCGAACTGCCATCGCCGATTTCAGACGAGTTTCGCCGGGTTGTGCAGGAAATGCAAATCGGCATTCCTATGGATAAGGCATTGGATAATCTGTTCCGCCGTATTCCGAGTGAAGACCTGGATTTTGTGATCACCGCCATCAACGTCCAACGGGAGGTTGGCGGGAATCTCTCTGAAATTTTGGATACGATTTCCTTTACCATCCGTGAGCGCGTCAGGATAAAGGGAGAGATTCGCGTCATGACCGCAAATGTACGCACTTCCGGAGGAATCCTTTCTTTGGTTCCTGTGGGGTTAGGACTGGCTCTTTGGTTTATCAGTCCGGACTATATTGGTACATTTTTTGCCCCGAACGATTTTGTCCCACAGCCTGCATGCGGGATCATCGCCATGGCAGTGATTGTAGGCTTGATTCTCGCCGGTTATTTTGTGATGATGAAGATCGCGGATATTGAGGTGTAAGATGAATCTAACTGTGATTTTGCTGATTGCCGGTGTTGTATTTGTGTTGCTTGTTGTAGTTGGGGTTGTCTCGGTGAGCCTTCGGCAGAATACCCAGGAGGACGATGATCCTTTACAGGCTCGCCTGGCTGAATATCTCCAGAGTGGAGATGTTGCGTCGCTGGAAGAGATCGAGTTGTCCCAACCATTTGCTGAACGCGTTATTATCCCCATTGTCAGGAAGATCGGCGAAATATCTTCCCGCTTCACTCCTCAAAAAGCGATACAGGACACAGCAAGGAAGATGGAACTGGCTGGCAATCCGTGGCCCATAGATGCTGCCACGTTCCTGGCCATCCGGTTTATTCTGGGAGTGGTGATTGGCGGTTTTGTAACTGCGATGGTCCTGTTGTCGCCGTCACCCAATTTCAACGATAATGCCCTTTATATATTTGGCGGCACGTTTGGTGGATTTTTTCTGCCACACTTAATGCTAACCAGTCGGATCACAAATCGTCAGACAGAAATCCGAAAGGCATTACCCGATGCGTTGGACTTATTGACGATCTGTGTGGAAGCCGGACTGGGGTTCGATGCTGCCATGTCCAAGGTGAGTGAGAAGTGGGATAACCAGCTTGCGTTGGCGTTTGCTCGCACGATACGCGAGATACAACTCGGCAAGATCCGCCGAGATGCACTCAAAGATATGTCTGACCGGCTGGACATTGCGGAGATGACCAGCTTTGTCGCCGCAATTATTCAGAGCGAGCAACTCGGTGTTAGCATGGCAAAGATATTACGCATTCAATCGGACCAAATGCGGGTGAAGCGCCGCCAGCGGGCTGAAGAAGAAGCTCATAAAGCACCTGTGAAAATGGTCCTTCCGATGGCGTTTTTGATCTTCCCGACCATCATGATCATCATTCTAACGCCTGCCGCATTGCAGATCGCAACAAACCTTTGATCTTATAATAGTTTACGTGAATAACATTCCGTGGTCGTATCGTATTCGGCGATTGGCCTGGAGCGGGATCGATCTCCTCTTCCCGCCGGTTTGTGCAGGTTGCGGGAAAGTTACAAGTCAGCGGTGTTCAGATTGCCAGGCACGTGTCCCGCGTATCAACAAGCCTTTCTGTGAACGTTGCGGTATACCAGATAGTCAGGTTGCCACATGCGAAAAATGCAAATTGAATCCGCCTATGTATCGAGTGATGCGGTCGTGGGCGGTTTTTGATTCTCCTGTGCAAAATGCACTGCATACATTAAAGTACCGCAGAAATATAGGGATTGGGGATGCGTTGGCGCGACAAATGACAGGTTTTGTGCGGTCACTGAACCTGGATGTTGAAATGCTTATCCCTGTGCCGCTCGGGAAAAAACGACTGAGAGAGCGGGGGTATAATCAAGTTGCACTGGTTGCGCGTCCGCTTGCATATGAGCTTGGATTGCAGTATGCGCCGCATGGATTGTGGAAATCCCGCGAGACCCGTTCGCAGGTTGGGTTGAACATCTCCCAGCGCCGGGAAAACGTCTCGCAGGCGTATCAAGCTGACGATAAAGTTGTGAAGCGCAATCCATCTTGTTGATAGACGATGTCGCGACGACAGGCGCCACCATCCAATCCAGTGCGGAGGCCTTGCTGTCCGCAGGCGCAATGGATGTTTATGCGATAACAATCGCACGCGCACTTTCACATCATGATCTGAATCGTGTTTGACAATGGTGCATTCGTGCCATTGATAACCTTTCAAGGAGGTTCTGTATGGCGAACAAAATTGAGACCCTGGCACGTAACATGCGGCTGACCGATAATACGCGCGAGTACATCGAAAAGAAAGCCGCCAAATTGGAACGCTACCTTCAGGATATTGACGAAATTCGTATTGAAGTGTCGCATGTAAAGTCGGCACGCAATGCGAACGACCGTCACGTTGCGCAGGTCACCCTGCGCGGAAAGGGATTTATCCTCCGCACCGAGGAGCGCGCGGACGATGTCCATGCAGCCTTTGACACCGCGCTCGACAAGATGCAGAGGCAGATCGAACGTTATAAGGGCAAGCATTATCGCGGGCGCGGGGACGGGCGTTCGGCAGCGGAAGTTGCCGAGGAAGAATGGCCTGTGGATGAGACGGGCGAGCTGCTCCCGTTGATCGCCCGCCGCAAGAAGTTTGTGCTCATACCCATGAATGAGGATGAGGCAGTCGAACAAATGCGGCTTCTCGGGCACGACAATTTTTTTGTCTTCTTCAATGTTGAGCAGAATTCCATCCAGGTATTGTATCGCCGTCGCAACGGGACGTATGGCTTGATCGAGCCTGTGATTGGTTAGCAATCTGACGACATGTAAAAAACCAGTGGCGCTTATGCGCCACTGGTTCTATAAGGGAACAAAGATGGAATTTGATGACGATATGGATGAAACGGAAACATTATCAACAAATGTGAATGTCGAGAAAGTTAATAATCTGGTGTTCGAATTGATCAAGGCGCTGGGTGAGGACCCGGAGCGGGAGGGCATGCAGAACACGCCTCGTCGGGTCGCCCGCATGTATACTGAGTTGTTATGCGGCTATTCCATTGACCCTCAAAAGATCGTGAACGGGGCATTGTTCAACATCAGTTATGACGAGATGGTGCTTGTGCGCGATATTGAGTTTTACAGTTTGTGCGAGCATCACATGCTTCCGTTTTTGGGGCGTACACACGTTGCGTATATTCCGGCTGGCAAGGTGATCGGTCTCTCGAAGATCCCTCGCATTGTAGATATGTACGCGCGACGCCTGCAGGTACAAGAGCGAATGACGCGTCAGATTGCCGATTTCCTTCAGAGGACTCTCCAGCCACAGGGTGTGGCTGTCGTTGTCGAGGCGCTACACCTTTGTTCGATGATGCGCGGCGTGAAGAAACACGACGCGCGTATGACGACCTCTGCCATGCACGGAGCCTTCCGCGCGAACCTGGCGACGAGACAGGAATTTTTGGATAACATAAGCAG
>DATDAG010000174.1:0-4616 GCA_036525495.1 Anaerolineales bacterium | reverse complement strand
GTTCAGAGAATTTGTCCTATCTGTGGTGGTCGCATTCGGTTTTACCATCGTGACGCCTACAGGTACGGCTAGCACAGATGGTGCTAGGTGGCTTTCTAGCGACTTGACTGCCACATATGCCGTTTTCCTGCTTTAGACGCTAAACAAGAACATTTCATAACAAGATGCAGTTATATGTCAAAACCAAAAGGGGCGGGAAGGGACCTACTCCCAGAGGGAGAGGGTTAATCGGCGTGTGGGTAGCCCCCTCCGCCCTTTGGGCACCTCCCCCAAATACGACAATGAAAATTTGGGGCAGCGAATTGAGCAATTAAATCGTCGGATTTGGGGGAGACTTGGCGATGGGCTTTTTACTGCAAACGCGACAAATTCATTCTTCATCATTCACACTTGCCCAGAACTGCAAGTGCTGGGTAATTCATCATAGCTCTTTTGGCGGGAGAAGGTGCTGAGTGAGATGGGGCTAAAGTTCGTGCGATATGCCCTGCAAATATTATGGATGGCTGTTTCGGGTATGGATGCCCAATCCACATGAAGGTACAGGGAAATCATTATTTGATAAAAAAACGGACGAACCGGATGGTCCGCCCGTTTGTGTTGAATTGTTTGAATTGGGCTAATGGAATGCTGCGATGGCGGGATGGATATCAGTGTAGATTTCAAAGAAGGTCTTGAAACCGACTGTATCGAGCACGTCTTGAATTTTTTCGTTGGGATTGAGCAATTTGATATGTTCCTGAAAGCCGCCGTTACGGTCATTGCCCATGGCATGCATTGCTGCCCAGCCCTCCTGCTGAGTCGAGCGGTCATCGCCGCGGAACACCTGCGCGATCCGATGTAATCCTACCAGCCCCACACTGCTAATAAAGTTCAATTCCGTCATATCTAATATGACGTTGCGTGATCCGGCATCATATAGTTTCTGTGCTTCGGTGATGAAATGCTCATAGGTGCTACCGTCTAACGAGCCCCGCAATCGCAAGATGTGGATGAGAAAAGTGTCTTGATTTTGTGAAATAGTAATTTCCATAGATTGTTCCTTTTAGAATAATCATAAGATAAAAAGGGTCTTATTGCATTGTATATTTATTAGAGTAAAGTTTTAATTGTGGCCGCAAGAAATTCTAAAAAGAGTGACCCTTTCGTGCGCAAGGAAAATTGAGATGTTCCTATCATTTTCCGACCTGTGTCTCATGCGACCCAGTGACCCTGATCTGATTTGAATGAGATGGGGCTGAGGGTGGTCCCGCAAGGGGATGATATCTGCTTCGGGAATATTGCATGATACAATCCATGCAGTCCAGTTCAATATTGTTGTTCACAATAGTGATCTTCAACCACGGGAGGTCGTTTTTTTTTAGGAGAAAGAAACCATGGAAATCACAAAAAACACCCGCGTGTCAGAGATTTTACAGGAGTATGGCGACATCGCCGATGTGATGGAAGTCTTTGGGATCAAACGGGTCGCGCGCTACTCGATCCGCGCCCTAGCAACCAAAGCCATCACGGTCGAATGGGCGGCGCGTGTACATCGAGTGCCGCTGGATGAATTCCTTGCGATCCTTCATAATGCGGTTGCATCGAAAAACGAACCTGCCCAGCCAGCAAATCCCGTAGAAGGGAGATAAGAAAACATGACACCCAATGCATTGAATTCCACATACTGGGGGCGCCTGGTCGTGATCCTATCCGTGTTACTGTTCTTTTTTGCACTTCCACACACACTGGAGGATTTTGCAACAGGCGAACCAGCCAGGCAGGGCGCGCCAGTATTTGTACTGGCGTATGTCATTGCAGGCATGTTCGCTTTGCAAGGCTTGGGATTATTCTGGATCGGCAGACAGATGAACAGGGGATATTTCGTCCACGTGTTTCTGGGTCTCTTTTGGACCATCGCCTCAGGTGCCGCCCAACTCCCCACAATCCTTTCACAGGGCATTACCTATCGTGTGGGATTTATTTCCCTGTTCTATGTCGGTGGAATGATCGTGATCGGCTTACTGCTGTTAATCACATCCCTTCTTGAGCTGAAGACTCGTCTGCGAACTTCCGAGTAACAGCTCTCCGCCGATAAGATGGGGCTGTCCGCAGTGGTGGGGAGAATCAGAGACTTGGTAAAGTAGAAGCAGGTATAGCAATTTATTCAGTGGTGAACAAGCCTTGACAGGGAAGTAAACCTTTCATATAATACCGAACAGTGTTCGGTATTATATGAAAAAGACCACAGAAAAACAACAGGCACGTACTCGAGAAGCGATCCTAAAAGCGGCATTGGATCTGATCTCCAAAAAAGGGTTGGATTCACTCTCCCTGCGCGAGATCGCTCGGCGGGTGGGATACAGTCCCGCTGGGTTGTATGAGTACTTCGATGGCAAGGACGATATCCTTCTGGCATTGGCACGACAAGGTGAAACCCTGTTGCGTGCCAAGTTTGAGAGCATTTCCCCCGATCTTCCTGCAAAAGAATATGTAATTCAAATCTGCCTGGCGTACGTGGATTTTGTGATCCATTATTCTGAATATTTCCTTGTGATCAACAAAGTATCTTCCAATTACAATTCGTTGGAGCAGCCTGCCCCAACGGAGTCTTCGTATTTCATCTTGCTGCAGGCTGTAACAAACCTGATCACTGCTGAAGAGATCGCTCCGCGCGATGGGTATTATCGAGAGGAGATCACCTACAATCTTTGGTCAATGGCGCATGGCATGGGGATGCTGCGCCTTAATCAATTACGCGACTTTGAAGCAGATTTTGATACTTACAATCGCAGAGCCTTTGAGAGATTTCTCGCAGGGTTGACATAGCTATATTTTTTTGTCGTTTACCGAACAGTGTTCGGTAAAAATAATCAACAAAGGAGAAAAAATGAACAGTATTTTACACACAGATGAAAAAGTGATCTTTACGATCAAAGGCAGGGACTTGAATGGCATTCTTAATCATCCAATTTCAGAAGCTCCCTATCCTGCCATTGTGCTGTTGCATGGGTCTGATAGGTCGGGTTTGAATGATCCTTACTACATGGAACACGCGGAAAGACTTGTCCAATCTGGGTTTGCTGTGCTGCGGTACGAAGTACCTTCTTCGAATGAGTCTGCTTTTGAAACATTGGAATATAGAACAGAAGAAGCGATCGCAGCCATTCAATATTTGCAATCCAGGGTTGATATTCAACCCAATGCTGTGGGCCTATGGGGTATCAGCCAGGGTGGTTGGATCTGCCAGATGGCTGCCGCTGCATATGAAGGTGTGGCTTTCATTATTCCCGTCTCTGGACCGGGAGTTACGCCTGTTGAGCAGGAAGTCTATCGGGTTGAAGCGGAGAGTAGGGCTGCGGGTCTGGATCAAGACGAAATTGCCAAAGCCGTTCTAATGAGACGGGCAATGGCTGACATTGTTTTAGCAAAGCCAATCTATCGGGAAGCCAATCTGTCCGACTCTCAGTCATTAGGCGATGGCCCATGGAGAAAAATGGTAGATGTGGTTTACGCTTCCAGCCCCCTCGACCCTGGTGCTGAGTTTGAAGCAGTTATGGGCGTTCTGAAAACGATCAAGGGTGAATCTTGGACTCGCTCCTTGCATCTTGATGAAGTTCTACCCAAGTTAAGTCATGTTCCCCCGCAGGCTTGGGGAATGGTCAAAGCCCAAATGAGGGCAGTCATGGAAGTGGAACCAGCAAACTTCCTGACAAAAGTGCGTTGTCCAGTGTTGGTTATATTTGGAGAGAACGATACATCCGTCCCTGTAGAGAAGAGCGTAGCACTTTACAAACAGTACCTCAGTGAAGCAGGCAACAAAGAAGTGACGATCAAAGTTTTCCCAAAAGCCAGTCATACCATTCGAGTTGGGGAAGCTTTTGCCAGTGGTTATTTTGAGTTGATGATTGACTGGCTGCAAAACCTACAGGTCATTAAAGATCGGATCAATCAATGAACGAACTTGCAGGTAAACAAAAGACTTCCCCATGGCAAAATGTGTTGACACAACGTAACTTTCGTTTGTTGTGGATTGGGGAGGGGCTATCTCTCTTGGGAGATCAATTTTATTTAATTGCCCTGCCGTGGCTGGTGCTGCAAATGACCGGGAATATATTAATCCTTGGCGGCATATTGGCAGTAGCCGGTATTCCCCGGGCTGTTTTTATGTTGGTTGGCGGCGCGATCACCGATCGCTTCTCATCACGAACGGTTATGCTTGTTTCAAACATCCTTAGAATGATCGTTGTTATATTGCTTACAGTGCTCGTGGTTACTGGTGAGATGCGTCTCTGGATGCTCTACGTTCTAACTTTTATCTTTGGAATAGTGGATGCGTTCTTTTTCCCGGCTCAAAGCTCGATCATCCCGCAATTTGTGAATCAAGAGGGGCTGCAAATCGGAAATACGATAATTCAAGGGACTGCCCAGCTCAGTCGGTTTGTGGGCCCAGTTCTGGCCGGTACTTTGATCGCATTATTAAGCGGCGCAAGCAAGGCTCCAATGACCGGAACAGAATATTCGCCTGATTTGACGGGTATCGCTGTCGCTTTTGGATTTGACGCCCTGACTTTTATGGTCTCTGTGATCTCACTGTGGATGATGCGTATCCCTGAAACCAATGACGATAGCAGGCATTG
>DATDAG010000173.1:0-6529 GCA_036525495.1 Anaerolineales bacterium | reverse complement strand
CGACCCGGAAACAACTCCGCAAAGCTCGCATCTTTATAGATCTCTCCCAGCTCATCGCGCATCCTCATATACAAATTGCCTCTGGGAAAAGCTGCCCGTGCAACGCGCTGCGTATCTTCGGGAATCGGATAATGGGTTTGCAGGTCGAGGCTCATCTTCTACTCCTTGGAAAGCTCAGGGTTTCCTGATTATCCCCCACTTTTTTTGAATTCGCCAACAGTATCAAAGGTTGTCTTCGCTGTACCTTCTTGCGGAACGACACTTGTCCTTTATGCAAATAAACTTGTGGCTGTTTGTCTATTACATCCATCAGTGTTTGCAGTTTTTTCTTGCGAATATCGCGTATCAGTTGTCGCGTAAACTGGCATCCCGCATTGGGTTTTCAGAGTTGGCCGGAGCAATCCTTGTTTCTGGTTTGTTTGTGTTCAACTACCCTCTGATCAGAACTTTGCACTTGAATCAGATCAACCTGTATACCTTGATTGCTGTGCTAGCCGCTTTGTTGACGTTGCAAAACAGGCCGTTCATAAGTGGCATCGCTGTGGCTTTTGGAGGGTTAATCAAGATCTACCCTTTGGTGTTGACTGCACCTTTATTTCTAGCAAAAAGATGGAAGGTTGTTCTTGGTGTGATTACTGGCTTAGGTGCGGTTATATTGCTCCAAACTCGTTTTGCGCAGGATTTATTAATCTGGAAGCAGTTTATCCGTTTTTATCTTTCATTTCCCTTTGAGCGCGAAAGTTCGATGTATTTTAGGAACAGTAGCCCGCTTAGTTTTATCCGCGGATTTCAGTTGGCCGGGTTACCTGAAAGTTTGAACATTATCCTTTTCATTGGAGCTGCGCTGGGTATAGTGGCATGGATGGTTGTTCGATTCGAGCAAAGAAGAAAGTCTTTCATGGAAAACAGAAATGCCGATCCTGCCCACTTAGATTTTGGTCATTTGATCGATTTTTCTGTGCTTACCCTTTTTATCGCGCCTTCTGCATGGGATCACCATTATCTTATTGCAGTGCCATTGGCACTTTGGGCAATCGCTCTCGGTTGGAAGGAAAAACACGGCTGGGTGATCTTTGGCCTTGCCAATGTATTTATTCTACCTCCCTTTGATGTGTTTCCGTTCAGTTATGTGCGTACGTTGGGGGTTATTATTTTGCTGGTCCTTGCCTCGCCGACAAAACATCCTATGTTCGATAGCGAGGATGAAAAACTCTTATAACGGCGGCCAGGGCATGGCGCGACGGTTTTGAGGTTGACGGGGAAATGTTCCTCGTTTGAGGATCGAGTCCGCGCGGGATTGGAGGGCGGCGATCTCGTTTGGGCTGAGATACGGCTCAAGGTCAGTGAGCAGGTTCGGGGCGCCGTCCTGAGCCGGTCGAAGGATAAGGGAGAGGCGTGCGGTCAGGTCATCTGGAATCTTTTGCCCGCCGAAGTCCCAAAGCACGGTGCGGAGTTTATCTTCCTCGTGAAAGCAGATCCCGTGATCGATGGCGAAAAGTTTACGAGTCTGGTTTTCAAAGAAAACGTGACCGCCTTTGCGGTCGGCGTTGTTAACGAGCAGGTCGAAGAGGGCAACTGGTTTTAGAAGCAGTTTTTCGTCTGGCGAGAAGGTGAAGTAATGGTGGTTTGGATCGTACTCGATGAATTGCTGGAGCGAGCCCGCGCCGTAGGGACCGTCTTCGCGCAGGGTTGTGAAGGGGACGAAATGAAAGCCAAGCGCTTCACTGACGAGGTAAGCGGCGACTTCCCGCAGGGCGAGCGTGCTTTCTTCAAAGTCCCACAACGGTTGTTCGCCACGTGTGGGTTTGTACACAGCGGGATAGGTTTGCCCTTGATACGTGACTTCGACGAGGAAAGTGTAATTCGAGCCAAGCGTGAATTGACCTTTGAGTTCAAGGTCGCCGTTTTGAAGAACTTTTTGGAGATGGTCGGGATTGCTGGGAACTGCCACGCGATGATTTTACTTCATCCGCGTTGGACTCTGGCATGGAATAATGCCGTTTGCATCGGCTTTTCGATGTGGCCGCCGAAATTGTTGATGACGTTTCGGATCTCTGTATAGAGTTTTGCGCGAAGTTCTGCACTCATGCCACGGTGGCTGGAATATGTGTGCATACGTTTGATGTATGTGTCTGTGGAGATCGTCTCTGACCAATTGTATGACTTGACGGTGACATCTTCAATGCAACAATGTTCGCGGAAGTTTTGTTTGACAATGCCTGCAATCCATTCGAGCGAATAGGATTTGAGCGGGTTATCGAATTGAGGGGCGATCTTCTGGAAGAGTTGATCAATGGCTTTCGACCATTCGGTTTGCGGATCGACATCAAGATGCCAGAACAAGGCTATGGAGCCCGTCTCTTTGAGCGAGTCCATGAGTTTGGGATAACCGATCTCTGGGGGAATCCAATGAAACGCCTCGGCGGAGAACGCGAGGTTGAAACTGTGCGGAGAAATTTCATAATCATCGAAGGCAGACTGGACGATGGTCGTATTCGGAAAAGATGCACAACGTTGACGAGCGAGTTGAGCCAGTCTCTCCCCCAATTCAATCCCTAAAAGTTTATATCCCCTTTGAGCAAAGAGAATTGTGGCATTCCCCGGTCCGCAACCGACTTCCAAAATACCCCCATCTGTTTTCAACTCAGAGAGTTGAATGATGTCTTCGATCAACTCATCCGGGTAACTTGGACGAGACTCGTTGTACAGGTCAGCTACTTCTTCGAATGTGATGCGGCGGGAGCGGTCAATGCCCATGTTCTATCCAAGCGTGAATTGACCTTTGAGTTCAAGGTCGCCGTTTTGGAAAGCTTGTTGGAGTTGACTATTGCTGGAGATTACCACCCGATGATTTTACTTCAATCACGAACTCTATATGCCTTCGCAAGGTTAGGGTATCGTGGAATCGATCTTGAATTCCTTCGGCGGGTCAAACCGATCGGTACGTATGTTCGCCTTGATCTTTCCGTCCACAACGACAGCGGTGTAGCTTTCACCTGCGAGACTACCGCTATCGGTAATGACATACAGACAATCGTACGTAACCTCTTTACCCGCCACAAAGTAGTTCCCGCAATCAACGGTAAATTCGCCAACCATCCCTTCGATCAGACCACGAAGCTCCTCCTCTCCATAGAACGTTCCTCTGCCGTTCATTTCAATCGCATCATCGGTATACAGGGCGAGAATTGCATCAACATCTTTTGAGTTCCAGGCGGCGTCCCCCGCCTCGATGACCGTGGCGGGATTGGTCTCCTCCTGTGCCGATCCGCAGGCGGAGAGGCTGAACAGCAGGGTGACAAGAATTGAGAGGCGAAATAGATTTTTCATTTTATGTTTCCTGGTTATATGATAAAAAGGTCATTGCAATTCTGGCTTTGCAGAATATTACGGCAATGTGGAATCGACCTTAAATTCCTTCTGAGGTTTGAATTTTTCAGTACGGACATTCACCTTGATCTTTCCGTTTTCGATTACAGCCGCATACCTTTCACCTTCAAGCCTGCCATCAGAAGCCATGACAAAAAGACAGTCGTAATTAACTTTGTTTTCAGCCACAAAGTAATTTCCGCAGTCAATCGTGGCTAGCCCCATCACACCTTCATAGATAGTACGGATTTCCTGTGTACCATAAAACGTTCCCCTGCCGTTCATTTCCACGGCGTCGCTGGTGAATAAGGCAAGCATTGCTTCACTATCTTTGGCGTTCCATGCAGCTTCATACGCTTCGATGACCGCGGCAGGATTGGTCTCTACTTGCGATGAGTCGCAGGCAGAGAGGCTGAACACAAAAACGAGTAACAAGGGTAAGCAAAAATTGTTTTTCATTTCTTTCACCAGTCCAGGGCCCGGGCTTGGGAGAAGTCAAGTCCGCGCCTCACTGCGGATTGGGATACTCTCCAACACCGTTCCAACGGCTTGCGAGTCACATTTATCGCGAAGGGCTCATTTGTTGCCTGTAAAGATATTGGATTTGATCTTTCCATTCTCGATGACCGCTTCGTAGATTTCGGTTCTGTCCGCGTCATCACCATAGTCTTTCAGCACACATTCATAGGTCAAGGTGTTGCCGTTCAGTTTGTAATTTCCACATTCCAACGCGAAGGTCTCCATCGCCATGTTCGTCACATCGCGGATCTGGCTTTGACCCGTGAAAGTACCCAGTGGGTTCTTCTCCACGGCGTCCTCGGCGTAGAGCGCCATCACGCCATCAATGTCTTGCTCATTCCATGCGGCTTCATACGCCTCGATGACTTTCGCTTCCTCGGAATCCGCATCAGGTCCATCGCCGCCTCCGCACGCGGAGAGGCTGAATAACAGGGTAAACAAAACTGCAATACGAAATAGATTTTTCATAAGATTCTCCTTTGGTATAAAATCGGAATCAACATAAAAAGATTTTCGGATTTCACAACAATTCTCACCTCCTATTTCTCGTATTCGATCTTCTTCAACGCTTCCAACACGACCTTGTCTCCCTCCTCTGTTAGAACCAGTCCGTTGGTCCAGCCCTCGGGCGGCGGCTTCTCGTGCAGGCATTCTCCATCGAAAATCTTTACATATTCGATACCCCTTTTCTCCGCCTCCACCATCAGAAATACGGACATCTCTTGAAAATATTCAAGCATCACGGTCATTTGCTCACGTGTCGCATCAGGGTAATGCTCAGGAAAGGGCCAACTGCCGAGAATGATCTGTCTCATACCTGAGGTATCGCCGCTGCGAAGGGCGATCAATTTGTCGAGCATGGCAACCCACTTCACCCGGGCTTCCTGATAATCCGCACGCAGACAATCTTGATTATCATTTCCCCCGCATGTGCCTTGAAGAAATCTATAATCCGCCGCGCTTGTCGATCCGGCATCCCAATCGAAGGTGATGATGTCGGCATTCACAATCAGGTCTCTCAGATTTTGGCTGGCATCCATCTGGTCGAGAATCCATCCGGGTGAATAGCCGGTGTAATAGTTCATCTCCACAACGACGCGCTGGTCTTTTTCGATGAACCCCGCGTATGCTTCGGGGAATTTCGTTGCATATTCCTGGGTCGCACCTCCTAAGACAAGATAATCCCACGTCTCTCGCGGTCCACAGGCAGAAAGGGAGAAAAACACTGCCACAAAGAGAAAAGCGATCTTCTTCATTTCGAAATCCTGAGGAGTACCTAATTTACGGCTTGAAGGTCTCGATCAAAATATTGGATTGGAGTTTCCCCTCTTCATTCAGCACGGCATCGTAGCGCTCGACCACCCAAAGGACAGAGTTGGGATCCTTCCGTCCCTTCAATGTGCAATCGTAAGTGACCTTGTCCCCATCCACTTGGTAATTGTCGCACTCCATCGTGAAATGGCGGATCACGCGCTCGAAAACTTCGCGCAGTTTGTCGTGCCCGGTGAAAGTCCCCTCCCCGTTCGTTTCCGTGGCATCTTCGGCGTAATAAGTGAGCACCGCCTCCACATCCCAGGCGTTCCACGCGGCTTCAATCCCCTTCAGTGTTGTTGTCGGGTCATTCGGGTCAATGGCGGGGTAAGGACCAGTCCCCCAGCAGGCGGTCAGTGTAAGCGACAGTGTCAGCAACAACGTTGAAAACAAAATGCGTTTCATGTCTGCCTCCTTGACGAAAATTAGGCAACTTACGTTTGACGCGTTTGTTATAGTGTAGTATAACAAATTTGAAAAGTCAATACCCTTTGCCCAATCTGATAAAATTTGTCTGAAATGACGCGCTCATCACAACTCCCCCTTCACATTGATCCCCAGTCGAATATCCCCATCTTCTCACAACTGAGACAGCAAATTACATGGCTCATTGCCAGCGGAAGATTCAAACCAGGCGACCGCCTGCCTACGATCCGTGAACTTGCCGATCAGATTGGCATTCACATGCACACGGTCAGGCAGGCGTATCACGCGCTTGAAGCCGATGGCTTGGTGGAGACGCGTCCGAGCCGCGGGACGCGCGTCAAGCCATTCGATTTGAACAAATTAGTTACAACAGAGTCAGCCTCCCCGTCGCACACGATCGGGGTTCTCATTCCCAATATGTTTTCGTTCTACGATCCATTCCTTGACGGCATCGAAAATATCGCCCGCACTTCCGGATATATGATCGTTGTGTGTTTTACGCGCGATAGGGAAGACCTGACCTTGCAAGCCGCGCAACAATTGATCGCGAAGAAGGTGGATGGGATCATCGCAACATCGCCAGTGGCAGGTGTGTTCGAAAGACAATCGCCCATCCGTTCCGAAGCCCCGCCTATTGTCTATGTGGATGCACCGCAATTTTCGACGCATACGGTTTTGCTGGATTTGGAAAACGCGGGATTCCTTGCTGCCAACCATCTTATTCAACACGGACATCGGCGGATCGGGATGATTACCGCGCCGCTCGCTTGGCCTAATTTTCATGATTCGTACAAAGGATACGAACGCGCCCTTCACGCTTCAAAATTGGACCTCGATCCTGCTCTCGTTATCGAAAGCCCTCTCTACTCTTTGGAAAGCGGTTATCAGGCGGCATTGCGTTTGC
>DATDAG010000172.1:0-5191 GCA_036525495.1 Anaerolineales bacterium | reverse complement strand
TCCACTCAGTACCCAGGTCAAGCAGTTTCACAAAGAAGTCGTTGGTCAGCGCACCCGGGCGTTCGGTAAAGACACCATGTTTGGTACCGCCGAAGTTGGTATTCAAGACACGCATGCCACCGACGAGAACCGTCATCTCGGGCGCAGACAGGGTCAGCAATTGCGCCTTGTCTACCAGCAGTTCCTCGGCTGAGACAGCGTATTTTGCCTTCTGGTAGTTTCGGAAGCCATCCGCAAACGGCTCGAGCACAGAGAAGGACGCAGCATCGGTTTGCCCCTGCGAGGCATCCATGCGTCCGGGCGTGAAGGGAACGGTCACGTTGTGCCCGGCATTCTTTGCCGCCTTCTCGATGCCTGCACAACCTGCCAGGACGATCAAGTCAGCCAGTGAGACTTTCTTGCCGAAATCATTCTGAATGCCTTCAAGAGTTTTCAGCACTTTCGCCAGTTGTTTTGGCTGGTTGACCTCCCAATCCTTCTGCGGCGCGAGTCGGATACGGGCACCGTTCGCACCGCCGCGCATGTCGGAGCCGCGGAAGGTGGAGGCAGATGCCCAGGCGGTAGAAACAAGTTCGGAGACGGATAGACCCGAATCCAGTATCTTGGCTTTCAATGCTGCGGCGTCCTTCTCATCGATCAGTTCATGGTCAACGGCAGGAATGGGATCCTGCCAGATCAACTCTTCCTGCGGAACTTCCGGACCGAGATAACGCGAGCGGGGTCCCATGTCGCGGTGGGTCAGTTTGAACCAGGCGCGGGCAAAGGCATCTGCAAATTCATCGGGGTTCTCGAGGTAGCGCCGCGCGATCTTTTCATAGGCAGGATCAAACTTGAGAGAAAGGTCGGCAGTCGTCATCATGGGACGATGCTTCTTGGTCGGGTCATGTGCATCAACCACCATATCCTCTTCCTCAACATCCTTGGCAAGCCATATATAAGCGCCTGCAGGACTTTTTAGCAATTCCCACTCATATTTGAACATAACTTTCAGGTAGCCCATGTCCCATTTTGTAGGGTTCGGTTTCCAGGCGCCTTCGATGCCGCTGCCGATCGTATCACCGGCTTTGCCGCTTCCGTGGTTGCTCTTCCAGCCGAGTCCCTGTTCCTCAATGCTGGCAGCCTCGGGTTCGGGACCCACTTGCGCCGGATCACCAGCGCCGTGTGCCTTACCAAAGGTGTGCCCGCCTGCAATCAGGGCAACGGTTTCTTCGTCATTCATTGCCATGCGGGCAAAGGTCTCTCGAACATCATGTCCGGAATCTGCCGGAATGGGTTCTCCATTCGGTCCTTCCGGGTTCACGTAGATTAGTCCCATCTGCACAGCGGCGAGTGGGTTTTCGAGATCGCGTTTACCGGAGTAGCGCTTGTCGCCAAGCCATTCGCTCTCGGTTCCCCAATAAATGTCCTCTTCCGGTTCCCAGATATCCACACGCCCGCCCGCGAAACCGAAGGTCTTGAATCCCATCGATTCCAGCGCAACATTGCCAGCCAGGATCATCAGATCAGCCCAGGAGATCTTGTTGCCGTATTTCTGCTTGATCGGCCAAAGTAGGCGGCGTGCCTTATCGAGGTTGATGTTATCGGGCCAGCTGTTGAGGGGCGCAAAGCGTTGGTTGCCGGTCCCGCCGCCGCCGCGCCCATCGCCCATGCGGTATGTACCTGCGCTGTGCCACGCCATGCGGATAAAGAGCCCGCCGTAGTGACCGTAATCTGCAGGCCACCAATCCTGCGAGTCGGTCATCAGTGCGGCGAGGTCTTTCTTCAGGGCTTCCAGGTCGAGTTTTTTGAATACCTCAGCATAGTTGAACTCCTCGCCCATTGGATTGCTCTTGGAAGAGTGCTGATGAAGTATTTTTAGGTTTAACTGATTTGGCCACCAGTCACGGTTGGACGTGCCCCCACCGCTGGCAGTGGGGTTATGAGGTACACGATACTTGCCATTTTTATTCATCTCCGTTTTCCTTTCATTATGGATTTATACAGTGAATTTTGGTTTTCGCTGATCGGATTGTAGTGGGTCGTCGCTACTTATTAATCTTTACAGTCGTATAGATTATATATCCCTCCACATAAACATGAAACGTTGCATTCGTCATCATAATATAAGTTATTTAGCCCAATTGCGTGCACCTGCCAGAAAGGATTTTCCATTCATTGATCTTTTCCCGGCAGGTTGCACTTCCTCCAGGACGAGAAGACCGCCTCGCGCGCCGACCGCGGGCTGGTTCTCCACAATTAACCTTTGTCCCGCTGATACCACCCTCACCCCTGCCCCCTCTCCCGGCAGGAGAGGGGCAACACGCGCGCAATGGATTTTGAGATTCATCCCATCAAAATCCATGAACGCGCCGGGCCACGGATTGAAAGCGCGTACGCGTCGCTCCAGTTCGTTCGCATCGGATGTGAAATCTAGCCTGCCATCTTCCTTTTTGAGCATGGGCGCATACGTCGCGCCTTCTTCGGGTTGAGGCACAGACTGGAGTTTGCCAGATAAATAATCGGGCAGGGTTTCGAGAAGCAGTTCCGCTCCCAGCGTGGATAAGGCTTGGAAGACCGAACCAGCCGTATCGTCACTCGTGAGGCGGATGGATCGATTCGCGAGCATGGGGCCGGTATCGAGTCCCGCGTCCATTTGCATGATGGTCACGCCGGTCTCTTCATCCCCATGCAATATCGCGGCATTGATCGGCGCCGCGCCGCGCCATCTCGGAAGCAACGACGCATGGACGTTGATACATCCATGAGGGGGTAATTCGAGAACATCTTTTTTCAGGATCTGCCCGAACGCCGCAACGACAATGAGGTCGGGAGCCCAGGCGTGCAACTGCTCCATCGCTTCGGGCTGCTTGAGTTTTTCAGGTTGTATGATGGGAATGTCCAGTTCCTGCGCAAGGGTTTTCACGGGCGGCGCTTTGAGTTCACGCCCGCGCCCGGAGACACGGTCTGGTTGTGTTACCACGCCAACAACATCATAACCATTTGCCAGCACGCGCAACGTGGACAACGCAAAATCGGGCGACCCCATGAAAACGACTCTTGTCATGTTGTGATTTTACCAGTTTGGGCAGTGTAACTTTCCCATTACCTATGGGTTTTATAATTTGGTTGATTTTTGTCTTGTTTGGTTGTACAATGATTGAAATCCCAAACCTAGATTCAATTCGGAGGAACTTATGTCTCAAGAACCTATGATGGATGTCACCAGTGATGATAAGTTGTGGGCAGCGTTGAGTTATGTATTTGCCCCACTCGTAGGAATCATTGTGCTTTTGATGGAGGACAAGAAGGCGCGTCCGTTCATTAAACTCCAGGCCGTGCAGTCCATTGCCGCCAGTGTTGCATTCTGGATTGTCAGTCTCATTATTACGACTGTAACACTTGGTTTCGGCGGACTATGCATACCCTTGTTATGGCTGGTCTTCCTTTATTGGGCGTACCAGGCATATCAGGGACAGGAAGTCAATATCCCAATCGTGACCAACTTCATCAAAGGTCAAGGCTGGGCTTAGCCTCTTCATAAAGTCAAAAAAGGCTCACGTCAATTCGTGAGCCTTTTTGTTTTCGTTGCGTAAGCCTTCACTTCACAAACGAACCTGCAGGCACGGCTGGATTCACAATGCCTTCGATGGGCAACAGGAAAGTGAACGTACTTCCCTTCCCTGCTTCGCTTTCCACCCAGATGCGCCCGCCGTGCAATTCGATCATGGATTTGGCAACCGCAAGCCCCAGACCCATGCCGCCGTGTTTGCGCGTGAGGTGCTCCTCCACTTGGTAGAAGCGGTCGAACAATTTGGATAGGTCTCGGGCGGGGATGCCGATGCCGTTATCGCTTACGGAAACTTTTATATAACCGGAATCATCCTCCACATTGATCCGTACAATCCCGCCAGGGTTGGTAAATTGGAGCGCGTTCTTCACGAGATTGCTCAGGGCAATACTGATCTTTACGCCGTCCGCTTCGATAAAGTGAGGCGAATCATCCCACTCCCGTTCAAACGTAATGTTCTTCGATTTCGCCTCGTCCTGAAACGTCAGGATGATATCCTCCGCGATCTTTACCATCGAGACCTTTTGACTACGGATACGCGCAGAGCCACTCTGCACATTATCAACATCAGACAGATTTTCGACGATCTCCTTGAGTCGTGTGGCGTTCTTGATGATCGTGTCCATCTGTGACTCGTGTTCCTTCCCGACAAGCTCCTTCAGGAAAGTGGCGTGACCGAGGATCAAGCCAAGGGGA
Organism: Anaerolineales bacterium; assembly: GCA_036525495.1. Classification (GTDB taxonomy): domain Bacteria; phylum Chloroflexota; class Anaerolineae; order Anaerolineales; family Villigracilaceae; genus Defluviilinea. The sequence goes on along the minus strand of DATDAG010000172.1, from coordinate 948 downwards.
GTCCGAAGTTCGTGCGAGGTGATCGCGATGAAATCCGTTTTGAGACGTTCGAGTTCGGCAAGTTCGGTGCGCGCGACCTTGACCTTCCTTTCCAAATGGACATTCCTGATCGCCTGCGCGGCAAGCGCGGCAAGCGTTGCCAGGATGGTCAGGTCTTCTTCGGTATAATGGGCGTCGTTCCTTTTATTGAGCGCTTCCAAAACACCGATGGTCTCACCGCGCATAATAATGGGCACAGCCGCCAGCGAAACCGTCTCGTGTTTGGTCACGCGGTCCACACTCTTGAAGTGACGCTGGTCCGCTTTGGTATCCTGGATGATCAGGGGATGTCCCTTGCGGAAGACTTCACCGGCGACACTTCCCTCCAGCGGGACTCCCATGGGACGAAGCACATCACGGTCGAACCAGATCGTGGAAAGGAATCGCAGTTCCTTTGCTTCCGCGTCATATTCGAGAATGGAGGCGAGTTCGCTGTCCGTCAGTTCGCTTGCTTCAGATATGATCGTTTGCAAAAAGGATTCGAGATCGGGCGCAGTTGTCAAACCCCGAACCACTTCGAGCAAACGTTCCAAATGGTCAATACGCTCGTCGGTTGCCATGACCAGCATTATACAACAATGGAAACAAGGCATGATAGATAATTAACGACAATTAATAATGAACAAGTGATTGACCAAAGAGCACCGACAACTAGTGGGTTCAACACCCGTTGAGAAACAAACACAAGGAGATATATCAACTAATGGCACACAAAAAAGTACGCGTTGCGATCATAGGAGTTGGCAATTGCGCCTCATCCCTCGTGCAGGGAGTGCAGTTCTACAAAAACGCCAAAAAGGACGAGGTCATCCCCGGCATCATGCACACACAACTGGCGGACTACCACGTAAAAGACATCGAATTCACTCTCGGCATAGATGTGAATGCCGCCAAAGTCGGCAAGGATCT
>DATDAG010000171.1:0-5916 GCA_036525495.1 Anaerolineales bacterium | reverse complement strand
CGTTTCGAAAAGAAAGGTCGCAGTTGGGCAAACAATGTGCTATATTCGTCAGGCAGGGTGGGCATGGGACTCCTCTCTTGCACGAGATTTGTCTTAGCTTACCCTGCTTTTTGTTAATGTTCAAATGGACAAAGTCCAGCTAAGGGGAATGCTATTTGGTGGCGGCGTGATGGGGGGAGCAATAGAAGAAAAATAAGTGAGAAGTGTAGAGGCGTAGCTCTATCCTTTTATGAGAGGGGTTAGAGGTGAGATGGGTGATATCTTTTTTCTTGCGCTGATCCCCATCACGGGATGACCAGACCGTGCGCGCATTATTTTTACTCATGAGATCATTTCCACTTTTGTCTGTATTGTGTTCGGATAGTGTAGAAGAGAAGCATTAGGATGTCAATTCCCTGCTTCAACGTTCAGTTCAATTGGATTCGATCGTGATATGTGGTGTTCCCGTCAGGGATGAATGGCACTTATCTCGAAAGCACGTCCATGCTATGGTTATGAATATTCATTCTTCTGGAGGGATCATGGATATTTTTGATGTATTTTCAGGGCGGCATTCCATTCGTGCGTTTACAGACCAACCAGTCACGGATGATGAGTTGATGAAGGTTTTCGAAGCGGTCAACCGCGCGCCATCCGCAGGGAATTTGCAGGCATTCGATATTTATCAGGTGACCAAAAAGGAACACAAGGAAGCCATCATGCGTGCGTCCTATGACCAGGGATTCCTTGTCCAGGCGTTTGTGATATTGGTCTTCTGTGCTACTCCGTCGCGCTCTACGGAGCGATATAACGAGCGCGGCGAGGCCCTGTATTGTATCCAGGATGCGACCATCGCTTGTACTTACGCTATGCTGGCGGCTACAGCGCTTGACCTGGGCAATGTCTGGGTAGGCGCTTTCGATGAAGATGCCGTGCATGGGATCATCGGCGCCGAGCCCGGGCAGAGACCGGTTGCCATGTTGCCTATCGGCTACCCTAACGAGACTCCCCGCGTCCGCCCGCGACGGTCATTGGATGATATTGTTCATCAGGCATGATAAAACTCCCCAGCAAAAACTGGGGAGTTCGTTCAAAGCAGGAAGGTTACTTTTGAAGCTTAAACGTGACTACTCTGGGTTTGGTCAATCTGTAAATGGACTGCACCACTTCGATGCTGGAGACGATGATTACAATGCCGAGTACTACCACGGGTAAAAAATTGAACATCTTCGTAAAAACATCAGCGGCTTCAGCCAGAGGCGTTCCCACAAATTTCTTTGCGCTCAGGTCGATCAAGGACGGTCCCTTCAACATGACAATTGCCAGGGCGATCGAACCAATCTCAATGACAATGTTGCACAGGCGGGTGAACGTCGTCCAGACCTGTTGCCGCAATTGATAGGCGTTGAAGACGATCTGCATTACACCCAACAGGTTGATCCATGGCAGATAGGTGAAGAAAGCATCAGAGAGAATCGGGACGAACGTCCATTCGCCGTCGGTGCTGAAGAACAGCCCGATCACGTCCGGATACAGATTGAGAATCGCCAACCCGATGAACGTGAAGATGATCGTAGCAATGGCATCCGACAGTTTCACCTCATCGGGGTCCGGCTCTTTCGCCAGGTCGGCGGGGTCCCATTCTTCCACCGCCTTTTCGAATTTGCTTGCGGGCAAGACGCGGTCAAGGATTGCAAATACGATGACGATATTTCCAAAGGCGCTGATCATGCTGCCAAGCAATCCCAACCAGAATTGTGCGAGGAATGAGAAGAAATCAGTTCCCGCAAATGACCCTGTGATCGAAGCACTGATACCATACCCGAGCAGACCTGCTCCCAGCACCACTGCAAGCACGATTTTGAGAACCAGCTCAAAGGTCGGATAGAGCCGTGGACCGATCAAGTAACGCGGTTCGGTATAGGATTCAGCCACCTTGCTCGGTTCGCCATATTCCTTCAACAGAGCAATTACTGCCTCTTCCCCTTGCAGGGACGATGCGTTCAGCGCCTCAGCCTGATCCCGTTCCTCGAGCATATCCTCCAGCGTTGAGCGGATCTCAGCCTCGATGTCGGCGCGTCCCTTGCGGGGCAGGTGTTTGCCAACTTCAGTTACATATTTATCTAATAGAGTCATTTTGTTCTCCTGATTCATGACAACATCTTTTGAATAGTCTCTGTCATCGTAGACCATTCTTTTTTGAGCTTGGTCAGCACCGTTTTGCCTTGGGCGCTGATGACATAATAACGGCGCGGACGGGCATCGTCCACGACCCGCCAATCGGACTGTAACAGTCCCTGCGACTCGAGCCTGCGGAGCAGGGGATATAGTGTGCTTTGATCCACTTCCAAGCCCTGGTCAGAGAGTGCCTTGAGCAGGGAATACCCATACTCTTCCTTGCTCAACTGACTCAGCACCGCGATCGAGATCACACCGCGCCTTAGTTCCAGCAACATATTTTGTACGAGTTCATCATTTTCCATAGTTCACCTAAATACTCACCTTTGCTCAAACCATATGCCAAGTTTCGATGGGCGAGTTGATTGGTCGCATTATACTGTATATCAAATAGTATGTCAAGAGAAAAAGTATAGGGTGACCTAAACAAAAAGGGGGATTCTATATCCGCCTGCCAGATGCTGGTCTCACCAACTAAATTTGGGATGCAACGGAAAATGATATAATTCCCTAATCGCCCTGATAGTTCAATGGACAGAACAAGGCACTCCTAAGGCTTAGATGTAGGTTCGATTCCTACTCAGGGCATATATATATACGGGTACAAAGTACTACCGGGATTCTAACGAATTTATTATAAAAACCTCTTGAAAAAAATTTGGCAATGTAGTAATATGTAGAAGATGACTGCTAGGGTGCCCCCCTCACTCTGGCAGTTATCATTTAACGAACTAACTTGGTGGTCTGTAACTAAACCCATAAAGTGGCCGCTCTGGCCACTTTATGCTTCCAGGTCGCTTATTTTAAAAATGGCACAAAGCAAAAAAACATCAGAAGGTTGGATAGCAAGCGACGAACAACAAAGTTCTATCCTCGCCACAGTGTAAAATCACCTTGGTTTCGCAGGCTCTTGGCGTAATTAACAGGAAAAGCGCAAAAAAATTTTCGGCCACTTTATGGTTCCAGAATTTACTTTCGGCCATGTTATGGTTCCGGTCTGACTGTGATCTCTTAATTTTTCCCACTCAAAGTAGCCTACAAGGCAGCCACTTTATGCTTCCAGCCCCGGCCATTTTATGAGTTAATTTACATGGTCGAGTAGCCAGCGTTTTCTGGCAAATCGAGACCACCAAGTTCCTATTTTGCAACCTTCTTCAACACTTCCCCAAATTTGTCCAATTCATCCAGCGTGTTGTAATGCACCGGTCCCACACGGATCATGCCGCCCGCTTCGAGCAAGCCCAGGCGTTCAACAATTGCCAATGCATAATTGTGACCGTTCCACATATAAATTCCTTTATTGCCAATGGCTTTCGCGAGTTGTTCAGGGTCTTTGCCTTCGACGGTGAATGAAACCGTTGGCACACGTTCATCGAGTCTGTTCAAATCAGTGATGCCATAAATGCGCGTTCCCGGAACAGACTCAATGGTCCTGATCAATGCCTTGGATAATTCGGTTTCATAAACCTGCATCGCGGACATCCCCTTCTTGAGTTCCAAGCCTCGACCAGAGAAGCCCGCCTCCTTCCACGCCGATCCCTGATCTGTTCCGAATTCTTTTCCCACCCATTCGAGATATTCCAATACGCCCAACACCCCTGCAATCCCTTCGTGGTTCTGTGTGCCGGTCTCAAACTTATACGGCAATTCATCCGAAGCAGGGCGAACCTTGTATGCCTTCAATTCATTCAACAGATCATACTTCCCATACAACATCCCTGTGTGCGGACCAAAGAACTTATATCAGGTGACACAATTAACAAGCGTTCTGGCTCCATCTTGAAGACACAAGTCACATAAGCAACCTTCTCTTCATCTTCTACTGCTAAGGTAGCGTACACGTTCAACATTTCAACTACATGCTTTCGGGCATCAAAGTCTTCCTCGGCTTCATCCAATCCTGCAGCAATTTCCCTTGTATGTTCTTTTATGACTTGCAATTGCTCAGGAGTATAGGCGCTGCTTTCCAGCATTCCCGTCAAATTGATCCGTTCATTGGCGAGTGAATCAATTATCTCCTGAAGTCGCTGACGGCGTTCGATAAGTATTTCTTTGGGGAAATTACCATCCAAATATAGGTCAAGCAACTTCTGAAGTTGACTACGATGATCAGCAAGCAACTCGTCCACAACTGCAAGCCGTTCCCTGATAGGTGCCTGCTCCTGTTCACGATGTTCCTGATACTCCGCTATGCCTTCCTCAATGGCATCCGGGTTTCTGATAAATGATTTCAGCCATTCCCAGATGGTGTAGTCTACATCTTCCGCCTTAAAGTACCGGGCATTGGTGCATTTTCTTTCATATTCTGCATATCCCCGAGCGACATTGCATCGATAGTAAAGACGGTTTTTGTATCCATCGTCACTTCCACTGGCTGCGATCTTTGCTCCACAACCCCCGCATACCAATCTGCGGTTCATCAAATAGGAGTATTTCAAATTCCGCTTGGAATTCGCTTTGTTGACTGCGCGTCTTTCTTGAGCAGCATCCCATAATTCTTTTTCCACTATGGCAGGGATTTCTACAGACAACCAATGTTCTTCGGGATTACGAAACTTTGCTCCGTTATGACTGCCATTCTTTCCGTAATACCAAACACCGATATATGTCTTGCTACTGACGATACGATTGACAGTAGTACGAGACCATTTTCTGGACGGCCTCCCGGTAACGGGAGGGATAGGCACGCCCATTTCCGTAAGCCGTCGCGCAATGACTCGCGGTGACAGCGGTCCTTTCTTGTCTTCACCATAGATATACAATTGATATATCAACCGAACAATTGGGGCTTCATCGTCATTGACCACCAACATACTTTTTCCATCAACCTCTTCAAGCCGATATCCGTATGGTGGTCTTCCATGTGTGACAATATTCCCAGCTTTGACTTTTTGTCGCCGACCGCGCACCATTCGTTCGTTGATCTTCAATCTTTCATACTCGGCAATCACTGCCTTGATATTCTTGTTCAAACTCCCCTCAGGGGTATCCGGATACTCACCCATCACATATTCAATATGCACACGGTGGCGCTGGAACTCCTGTTCAATAATCAACTGCTTTGCCAGACTGCGTGCAAAGCGATCAATCTCGCGCACCACCAGAATATCGAATTCGCCGTTTTTTGCCATCTCAAGCGCCTGGTTCAGGGCTGGCAATTCGAACGATGCACCTGAGGCGCCGCGGTCGTCTTCGGAAAGTTCCGCGACGATTCTATAGCCCCTGCTGAGGGCGTGTTCGCGACAAATATCAAGCTGCCCAGCAAGATTACGTCCGTCTTTCACCCGGTCGTCACCGGATACACGTGCATACGTCACTGCACGATTATTTTTCATTGGATTGGCCTCCACGATTTTGAATGTAATTGGTAAGAGCAGATGCCAGCTGTGCCGGCACAGCTGGCATCAATGAGTCAGTTTTGAATGGGTGACTTGAGAAAGTCCTGCATTTCCTGGAACAACGCTGTACCCAGCACCTGAATCTGCTCATCAGTTCCTAGACCGATCCCATTAATCAGATCGGCGAGCAACATTCCCATGTTGCCTTCCACTTCGATCAGACTCAATTTCCCTGTGGCTTCCTGCCAGTCCTCGCGGATGCGGGTGAGAGTGCCTACAAGTTGAAAACGTTGTGTTGATGAGGCGTGAAGCATATGTATCTCCTTTGATGTTGGGCAACCTGTAGTCCCCGGCTTGAATACAAATCGCCCTGATGGAATCCCACCAGGGCGAATCAAAGGGGCTGTATAATTAAACCAGC
>DATDAG010000170.1:0-8194 GCA_036525495.1 Anaerolineales bacterium | reverse complement strand
TGGCTACTACACCAAAGTGGTTGACATGACGGCCTACTGGCGACCGACGCTGAAAGGGCTCAAGAGCAAGCACTACAATGCGGAAGCGGACAAGGCGTTACCGGCCGTGGTGTTTGGCATGGTTGGTCGGGTAGGACGTGTTGGTCAGCAGCGCATGGCCTTGCTGACGGACCTGATCCGAGCAGATCTGAGGAGCGCTTCAAAAACGGCATTGCAGACCTATGTGCTGCGGCAACTTGCAGAGGGCCTTGCTGAAGATGAAATGCCGGTTCTGGATGCAGGTTTCAAGCTCAGGGCACTCATACAAGTAGGTCTTGACCGTTTCGTCTTGCGCCTGGCCACGAATTTCACTGGCCGACGCAATTACTTGCCGCAGTACGAAGGAGGTCGGCCTGCCGAGTACGGCGACATCGTGCGTCCGCTGGCTCGTTCTTACGACGATCAACAGATCCCAGCTACCGCACCTGATCGGGTCGAAACCTGGCAGCATCTTGGTCTTGAATTCCGGGCCGAGTTCTGGAATGATCTGGTCCTGAGGAAATGCAAGCCATCTGCGGAGAATCGCACCTTCACTGTGGTAGCGGTCTATGATCCTCGTTTCGAAAACCCCTGGCTGTTGGCCTGTCCAATCCAATTGAGTGGCGCTGACTTCTGGAATTTCTACCATGATCGCTGGCCCATTGAGCAGCTGCCCCTGGCTTCCAAACACATGGTTGGCGCTCAACGTCAGTTTGTCTCCGCTGAAGAAAGCTGCTACCGTCTCCCAGAGTTATCCTTGCTGGTCGGATCCATTCTGACCTATTTGGCGGCCACCCTGCCTCCCATCCCAACCGGATTTTGGGATCGCAACCCAAAAGGTACTCCGGGACGCTTACGCCGTTGGCTGGGACGAACGACTTTCTCAGACTTGTCACCTGTGCAGCAAGGTCGAATTCGTAAAAAGTATTCGCCTACAGCTCATTTGCCCAAGGGTGTTCTCGGTCACAAACGCTCAAAACAGCCTGCTCTTACCTGAACTGGCTCTTTTGCGAACTTTTCCAAAGAAATATTAAGGTTCATTCCGCTCCAATTTGATTTTGGAGTAGCTTCAGTTACCGGAAACTAAAGATGGAAGAAACACTTAATAATTGTAAATGGGTAAGTTGTCTCAGCGACTCTGGTAGTTGCGTAAGCCCCATTTTCCGTAAATCTAATTCTGTTATTCTGAAGCGCTGAGCTTCCCTGATTTTCTTTTCTGCGAGGAGGTAGGCTTGGTCATGGGGCATGGTCTTAACCTTGTTTTTCCTGATTTACTTGATTGCCTTGATTGATTACCATGATCTTCTTGATTTGCGTGATTGTAACGATTTGGTTGGCTCTAATCAGGGCAATCCCACAATCCATCCAATCATGGTTAAGACTTTTGATCATGGGCAAGAAGCTTATTGTTGTGAACCCTCTTAAATCGTAAACTCTTTGCGCCGAAATTGATGAGCAGTCCGATCTCCATTTTGTAAGCTTCAAGATAGTTCATCGCTTGGGCAAGATGGACGTCTTCCAGTTGGATGACGGCTTTCAGTTCGACCATGATGACGTTTTCGACGAAGAAGTTTTTCGAGACCTGACAGGTTTCATCAGTGTCGTGATTGAACAAGTTGCATGCGCGGACGGGAATTCCAACAGACACGCGCCACGTGGAAACCTGTCAGGTCTTACAAGGCGGACTTTCATCGCAGCGGCAATAATACGGCGGGTTAAGTCTTCATGTTTCATACCTGATTTCCTTACCTTGATTTACTTGATCGCCGTGATTTTACATCATGGTAATCCCTCAATCCTTCTAATCAAGGTTAAGACGTTTTTGCTAACAGCCAATCGCTGAACGCTTGCAGCTGCTTACCCCTGCGTATCCTTCCAGAGCTTGTAATTGCTCATGATCTGCTCGATATGACCGGGAATATGCGCCGAGTAAATATCCAGCCAGTTGTCGAACGTGTACGGCTCAGAGTATTCTGGATGTATCACGATATGATCGAACACTTCGTCGGGTTGTTTCTTGAGCAATGCGTAAGTGGTCTTCCTCGCCAGACGTGTGACCTCCAGCGCATCTTCAAGGTCTTGTTCGTGGTAATTCAATTCATTTGCCCACACGTCCTGGTCGTAGCCCATCAAGGTGCCGCCCGGCTCGACGATCAGTTTGCGGGCGCGTAATGCCGCGTTCGATTCCGAGTCTGCCAGATGGATGATGACCTCGTGGATGCTCCATTCGGTCGGAGCAGGCTTGAATTGCCACATCTCGCGCGGGATGTCCTTGAGAATTTCGATCAGCATTTGGAAGCCATTACCATATAGTTCGATCTTTTCGCTGCGTTCTTGTGAGTTCATAATTTCTAAGGTCTCCTCGGTCTGTCAAATGTACCGGTGGTTGAGTACGAAAGTATCGAAACCACCAGTAATCAGGATTATTTTGCTTGTAAGGCGTTTTCGATACGGGCTTGGTCTTGATACGAGCGAGAAAAGCACTCGCTCTACCCGACCATCAGCCCTGCTCAACCACCGAATTACTTGTATTACTCCATTTCCACTGCCATTGCCACGGCTTCACCGCCGCCAAGACACAACGACGCAATGCCGCGTTTCAGTCCGCGGTCTTGCAGGGCATACAGCAACGTCGTCAACACCCGCGCACCGCTAGCGCCGAGCGGATGCCCCAGCGCGATCGCGCCGCCGTTGACGTTGACCTTGTCCCAGTCCCAGCCCTGGTCTTGCAAGGCATACCCGTCTGCCAGCACCTGCGCGGCGAATGCCTCGTTGAGTTCGATCAGGTCCACATCGGTGAGCGTCCACCCGATCTTCTTCAGCAACTTCGGCATCGCATACGCGGGCGCGGCAAACAAATATTTCGGCTCGACCGCCGCCTGTGCGTAACCCACGACGCGTGCCATCGGTTTGAGTCCGTTTTTCTCGGCGTGGGCACGCGACGCAACCACCACCGCCGCACCGCCGTCGTTCATGGAGGACGCGTTGCCCGGCGTCACTTTACCGTCGGCTTTGAAGGCTGGCTTGAGTTTGGATAACGCCTCCAGCGTCGAATCTTTTCTCGGACCTTCGTCCTGGTTCACCTCCGTGACCGCGCCTTTGCGTCCCTGAATTTGGACGGGAGCGATCTCAGCGTTGAACTTCCCCGCTTCTTGAGCCGCGACAGCCTTCTCGTGGGAGCGAAGCGCAAATTGATCCATCGCCTCACGCGTGACCTCGTACTCGTCCGCGATGAATTCAGCCGCCATGCCCATCCCCCAATTTTCGAACGGATCCCACAAGCCGTCGTTGAGCAGGGCGTCGGTGAGAGCCTGATTGCCGAACTTCAACTCGCCCGAACGGCCCGAGACGAGATACGGCGCCCGGCTCATGGACTCGAACCCCCCTGCCACAAATAAATCTGCGTCGCCTGCCCTGATGGCTTGTGCCGACATCATGGCGGCTTTGAGACCCGACCCGCAGACCTTGTTGATCGTGCTCGCCCCAACCGTTGCAGGAACCCCGGCATGGATGCTCGATTGGCGCGCCGGTGCCTGTCCCTCACCGGCCTGCACCACATTGCCCATGATGACCTCTTCGATCTCCTCTGGATTGATGCCTGCCCGTTCCACCGCGGCTTTGACCGCGATCGCGCCCAATTGTGTGGCGGGAAGACTTGCCAGCGCTCCCTGAAACCTCCCGATCGGCGTGCGCGCCGCGCTTAAGATGACTGCTTCATCCGCAGGACTGCTTCGCTTGTTCTCCTTGCTCATTGCACCTCCTATATGAATTGTTTGAAAATATATTGTAGGGGTGACCCGCCCAGCATAAGAAGGGAATTTGATCAAGCCTGATGGGTCGACCCTATGTATTATTTGCTAATTCAATTATAAAGCCGAAGGAGCGGATTCAATTGATTTGGATGATTTGTATAATGTTGGATTACAATTTGTCTATGCCTGAACCAAATATTTCCCTCTATGAAATGATCGGTGGCGAGACCGCCCTTCGGGTACTCGTGGACCGCTTCTACGATGCCATGGATTCTGCCCCCGAAGCCTCAAAAGTCCGTGCGATACACCCGGATGATCTGACAAACTCGCGAGACAAATTATTCATGTTCCTCTCTGGCTGGTCGGGCGGACCGCCTTTATACATTCAAACGTACGGGCACCCGCGACTGCGGCAACGCCACATGCCTTTTCCCATCGGCAAAGCGGAGCGTGACGAATGGCTGTGGTGCATGGACAGGGCGCTGGAACAAAGCGGGTTCGAGGTTCAGTTGGTCGAACACCTCAAGGCGAAGTTCACAGAGATCGCCAACTCCATGCAGAATAGAGTGGATATTGATCTTTAGAGCGTTCGCTTTTATTCCAAATGCTTCATCGCCTCACGCCGACTCAACGGATTTAATTCCTTTGTTTGCTCTACGAATCTCTTCACCGCCTTCGGGTCTGTGCGGGCATACTGACGTAATGCCCAACCGATGGCTTTGTTGATGAAGAATTCCTTCGAACCCAAATTCTCGCGGATGATCTCACACAACAGGTTAAAATCCGTTTCCTCTTTGTAGTTCAACTGGAACAGGATGGCTGTACGCCTCAACCAGAAATCATCCGATCTGCGCCAGCGTGCTAAATAATTTTTCATCACCGCAGGATAGCGCTTGAAATGCACGCCAACAGGTCTGCCGGCGATGCTGTCGACCGTGTCCCACCAGGATTTGGTCGTGATGAGATATTCCATCGTGTCTACAAACTCAGGCGGGACTTGCTTGACCAGGCTTCCCAAGAGTCCGTTCGCGACGTATTGAAATTCGCGCTGTGGCAGTGACCACAAATCGCGCAAAATAGAATCTAATTCAGCTACATCGGGCAACCCGTGTTTGGCGTAGAATTCTTTTTGCAGCGCCCTACTTAGTGGCGTTTTGATTCCCAAATACTCGAACTTGTCGCGCATGTATTTCTTCATGGCGGGCGCCTGTGACGGGTCCGCGTTTTTTTCGAACAAGGCTACTAATGGTTTGATATATTGGTGCATGCTGTCTCCATTTCCGCTCTGAGCGGAGTACAAGCGCAGTCGAAGCGCTTCTTACTTCGATCCCGGCGGCTGATGAAATCTCAGCCACCATTCGCCCGGCTTCTTTTCCGTCAAGGCTGTGAGCGGGGTAACGACTGTAACCCACGTGTGGCCGGGTTTCAACGGAAACGGTCTCCCGTCTTCAAACTGGAATTGGATGGGCGAGTCGTTCTCCGTGCTCCAGCGGATGGAATACATTTGTCCATCGCGGAATAGCAAAGCCTTCCCCGTCAGTCCGCGGTCGAGGTGGATGTCCAGGTTGGTGGGCGAGATCACATCATGTTCCGTGAACAGCACGATCACATTCTCGAACAGGAGCTGTCGCCCTGTCAGCCGGTCGATCTCTGTGTGCAGAATTCCTGCGGTTTGCGCTTTTCCGTTATCCACGTAGCGCCACCATGACCCCGAAAGCGGATCGTATGCCCAGCCTGTCTGGTTCAGCCATGCGACAAATACATCCAATCTCGAGGCAGGCGCGCCGCCTTCGGGAGGTTCGGCCGAAAAGATATTGCTCGCATAATTCGATCTTGTCTGTGGGTCTTCGCGTTCCTGTACGAGCCGCTCCATCTCGGAAATATCGAGCATGTAGCCGCCTCCCTGAATGTTATGGTCCACGAAGGCGCAAACCGGCAATTCCACCAGCACCTCGGCAGATGCGTAGGCAAAGATCAGGCATGAGCCCGCGAAGAAGTCCGCGATATCGGCGTAGATGAGACGCCCCGAGCGAACGGGTCCAACGCGGGCGGGAGGAAGTTCGGATGTTGGAAGTGATTCCTCGAGCAGGATCAAGCCAGCGTCCAGATGAAGAAACGTGGATGAAATATCCAGCGCGTCGCTCCACCCCGACGCCTGATCCACGTCACTGTCCTGTCCTTCATCCCCGGCATCTTTCTGACTAAATTCCATGTTGTTCGGCTTTTCGACTGCGACGAAATATTTCCCCGTGCTAACGTTGAATCCGTAATAGCCGTTACTGTCCGTTGATGTCTGTTGAAGTAGGGTCTGATTATCGTCATACAAGTTGACGCACACACCGCCGATGCCGCGCTCCCAATCATCTTGAACATTGTTCCTGTTTTCATCCAGCCAGATGCGATTGCCAATGATGAGATCGGTTTGAACAAACGGCGCGTTTCTGGTCTCGCAGCTTCCAGTGACAGGCGCTTCGGGTGCGGGGAATTCGCCATAGAAGGTAGTAAGGTAGCGCGTGGTGCCCTCGGTGATATAGATCTCGAAGACATACGGCGCGAACGACAATCCCGCCTGCGGACGCGCCGTAACGGGAAAGGTCGAAATGGATACCAGCACAGCAGGCAGGTCGAGAAGCGATGGGTCTGCAACCGCCAAGCCTGTGAGCGGGTTGATCGGGTCGGGGATGGATGTTGGAGCGCTGGGTGGGGTTATTTGGGTGGTTTGTGCAGGGAGGGATGTTTCGATGACGGTTTCAGTTGCGCTGGTGTCGGTCCTTTCAGGCGGTTTTATACCAGTCCGATTGTTTTGCGCGCAGCCTGTGACCAGCAGGAGGATTATCAGTGCAATATTGAGGCGGCTGTCACCTTTTCTTTTTATCAAACTCATTCTTTACACGCTCATAAGTATCTTCCAATGTCTCAGGCAATACGCGCGTCCCGCCAACCGTGGACATGAAGTTGGTGTCTCCATTCCAGCGCGGGACGATGTGAATATGGACATGCCCGAGCACGCCTGCTCCTGCCGCTTCGCCCATGTTTACGCCAACATTGAATCCTTGAGGCTTGTATATATTTTTCAAAACCGTCGTGCATTGGGATGTGAGTTCCATCATCTCCGTGCGGGTGGTGGGATCGAGCTCTTCGAGACCAGCCACATGCTCAAAAGGATTGACCATCAAGTGTCCGCTTGTGTAGGGGTAGCGGTTGAGGATGACATAGGCGCGCTCACCACGATGGGGGATGAGATTTTCCGCGCTATCTTGCATGGCTTGTGCGATGCAGAACACGCATCCCTCTTCTTTGTCGTCGTTCTCAAGATATTCCATACGCCAGGGTGACCAGAGGTGATTCATGAGAGTAGTATAAAGGATGAAGGAGGAAAGGTGAAGGATGAACGAATGTGCGCGAATCGTTGACATCCTTCCTCAAGCCGATTATCCTAACGCCAATGCAACCGTCATTATTCCCTTCACCAGTTCCGCAAACATTCACCGTCTCCAAGTTGACGTTCCACATCCGCAAGTTGTTGGAAGAGGACGAGATGCTTCAAGACGTCTGGGTGCAGGGCGAGATCTCGAATCTTTCCCGTCCCGCTTCGGGCCATATGTATTTCACACTTAAGGATGAGAACGCTTCCCTCAAATGCGTGATGTGGAAGACGAGTGTTGCCCGGCTCAATCTGTCATTGCGCGATGGGATGGAAGTGGAGGTCCACGGCAAGGTCGGGGTGTACGAACCGCAGGGACAATATCAACTCTACGCCGACCAGGTCCGACCTGTGGGGGAGGGCGCGCTATACAAGGAGTTTCTGCGGCTTAAGTCCATGCTTGAGGCAGAGGGGTTGTTCGACCCCGAACGGAAGCGACCCATCCCCGAATTCCCAAAACGGATAGGTATTGTTACGTCCGCGACGGGTGCTGCATTGCGCGATATGCTCAATACGCTGCGGCGGCGACTTCCGCTCGTCGAAGTTATCCTCGCTCCCTCGCCCGTGCAGGGAACCGATGCGCCGCCTGCGATTGTCAAAGCCATTCAATTGCTCGATCTTCAGTCTCCAGATGTCATTATCCTCGCACGCGGCGGCGGCTCTATCGAAGACCTATGGGCGTTCAACGATGAACGCGTTGTCCGCGCGGTAGCAGCATCAGATGTCCCTGTAATCTCAGGCGTGGGTCACGAAACGGATTTCACCCTGTGCGACTTCGCCGCCGACCTGCGCGCGCCGACTCCCACCGCCGCGGCTGAACTTGCCACGCAAACGACATTGGATGATCTGCAATATGACATTTCGGTTAACCAGTCACGCATCGTTTCTTCGATGGTCAGTTTGATTGCTGAACAAAAAACCGTTCTCTCCTCTCTTATTTCTGAACTTCGCTATGTATCTCCCGAAAGAAGAATCCTCGCCGAAACCCAGCGCGTGGATG
>DATDAG010000169.1:0-4097 GCA_036525495.1 Anaerolineales bacterium | reverse complement strand
CGTTTCGAAAAGAAAGGTCGCAGTTGGGCAAACAATGTGCTATATTCGTCAGGCAGGGTGGGCATGGGACTCCTCTCTTGCACGAGATTTGTCTTAGCTTACCCTGCTTTTTGTTAATGTTCAAATGGACAAAGTCCAGCTTAGAGACTATAGGATTCGTGCTCATGACCTCTTGGTCGCAGGTTCGAGTCGTATTCCAATACTATAGTTGAAATGCAGGCTCAACGGCCTGCGTTCCCACTCGGTGTATCTTCTCCACACAACTTGGCCATGATCATCATACCCAGAATCGCAACCAGTGAATAACGTATGCCCCAATCCAAGCTTGAATGCATAGATACAGATAGGCGGCCATTTGGCCGCCTATCTGTATATTCAGGAATTAATATCCTTATTTATTCGAACCAGAGCCAAATTCCTTGAAGACTCGTAAACCACCGTTCCGATCTGAACCGTATATCCAGGGTTCACCTGGAACTTTATCCACACCCCAATAGTTCTCACCACTTGCGGTGTAACGCGCGACTTCGACAGGATTGTATGGATCTGTGATATCCAATATCACTATGCCATCTGTGTACCAAGAAATATATGCTTTAACGCGGCCGTCATCCGTGGTTTCAACTATGACGTTGTGACTTGAGTATGTTCCAGCCGGGTCGCAGCTCGGGTCCACTGGGTTGGCGCTGCACACCGTGTTGAATGTGGATGCCAGAACCGGATTGCTCGGATCGGTATAGTCCCAAACTCGGAAGCCGCTCCAACCGTTGGGAACGACAGCACCAGTAACCTGCTCTCCCGATGCACCAATTACAAGATCTCCCGCAGAAGCAACCCCAGCAATCTTCAGGCCGGTAGAGTGGCCTACAAATACACCAGGCAAACTCACTGCAGTACCGCCCATTGTGACGAGGGCATCCCCTCGAGCTGCATCATTGAACACCACCACGCCCGAATAGCCGGCTGCGGCCGCATTATTGATCTTATCAGTAAAAGCACAGACGCCGCGCTGGATCAAGGCAATTCCAGATCCTACTGGAACAGGATCGCCGGGACACGCCAGCCCTACATAAGTTGTCGACCCACTCATTTGTGAGCTGGGAAGGCTGACGATGTCTACTGTGATGGCTCCCTCAGCTGCCGGATAAGAGCCAACATTTGGACCAGTATCGATAGTGAAGATTGAAGCGAATGGAGCAAAATCCTCCTCGCCTTCGATTACGACAGTGCCATCCTCACTCGGCCAGACAGAGTGGCTGTTGACCTCACCATCCTCGCTTGTTGGGTCAATAGCGACCGAAACCAGGCTCGGGCTGATCGGATCGCTGATATCCAGAAGAACCAAACCGGCATCCCAGTTTGCAAGATAAGCATAATTCCCATCAGCAGTTATGGTCATATCATGGAGGAAGCGGTTGGCAGACGAACCGTAGCCACTGAACAGGTAAGCATCGGCATCAAGGATGATACTAAAATCGGCCAGGTTAACCCAATCTGTTACATCCGGTCGGTGCAATTGTTCTGCACCCCAGAACCCAACCAAACTCGGGGATGTTGGGTCAGTGATATCAAATATCTGGAAGTTGCCAAACTCAGATTCGACTGTAGCCGCTACGTAATCGTTACTACCCTGTGTAAAGAGGAACAGGTTATGCACCCCGAAATCTGTAAAGCCAAAATCATCACGTAAAAAGGCATTCACATCATCGGTTTGAACATGTGCCAAATGGACAGGTGAAGCTGGATCAGCAACATCGTATATCTCGAACCCGCCAGGACCACCACGACAGGCCTCATTAGAATGAACCAGAATTTCACCTGAATTCATGGTCGCAACTTTTACATCATTGGAGCGACTTCCATCAGGAGACTGAATGATGCCCACAAAACTAACCTTGTTTTTATTTTTCACATTCCAGACCCACACGCCGGCTTCTGGATCTCCACCGCAGGGGCTGTTAAAAGTTCCAGTATAGGCATAACCATTGTGAGCCCACACGTCAGTTGTGGCACCAGCGACATTTCGCTCCCCTGCGCTGGTGGAAGCTAGGTTCTTGGTGACCTTTGCATATGGACCCTCACTGACAATATCTGATAATGCCAAGTCGAGTTCGACCAATGCCGCGCTCGAATCGCGCGTCCCACCTTCCAGTACTGGATGCTCATGTTCTGTTCCGTCATCCGGAGTATCCGGACCGTGTGCCTGGACCAAGGTCGCACTCATCAAGAGTGACAGTGCTATAGCCAGACTGAAAAATATCTTGCTTCGTTTCATTTTTTGAACTCCTCTGATTGTGCTATGACTTCTGTACCAATAAACACCTAGCAACGCCGATTTCCTATAAACCCAGGTGTTGAAGGGTCGCCTTGGCTCGCGCTAGCACAAGCCAGTGTTTTTCCGACATAAGTAAGGACTTTCGCATTTACCTCCTTTCAACCCTGAAGGGGAAGTTATCATGACATCCCTCGAACAATTAATCAGACAATTCCAATGGAATTAGTCATAATTATAGTTATTATTAACAGTTTTTTCAAGCACAAAAAGGTTACACATCCGGGCGTTGATAAAATCCTATCTGATAGTTCGGCTTTAAGTCCTTAACACTTGTCTGGACATCAAAAATTTGTAAAAGTGTGGGGAAAAATTTAAAAGCTACCAGTTTTCAAGGAACCCCTGCTGTTTTATCCGATTATCTCAAATTTTTTGGAATTTCGACTTTTGCCGTTCATTTCTATCATATTCTCCCTCACAATGCGCCTGCTTGCCTCTCTCTTTCTGTATTGTTGCCGGTTTGATTGGATAAATCACGCCTCACAGGACCGGAAGGCAAAAGTGTGTAAAGAAATTATACACAATAGTTTGAATCTAAGTATCATCTCAATAATTCGGGGTAACTGTCTTTTGGATGCTTAAACGATACACCAAATATGGGGGAAGAGCCTCGTTTTGCCGCATTTTTTGTGTATGTGGCGGTATGCGTTTTAGGGCTTCCCCTATTTTTTGAGAAGATACGAATTTCCCGATGATGAAACGATACAGTTCCAGTTTCTTGACATCCATTTGGCGTGCGATTTCTTCCAACTCTTTTTGCCATCCATGCGGTACTTCCGCCTGGACCTTGACCTTCAAATCATCGCGCAATCGAAAAGAAAATTCCTGGACCTCATCCCGGGTGGGTCTTCGGCGTGAATCCTCACGTGGGGTGTCACTGGATGGTTCACGCGTCCGCGTGTTCTTTGGCGTGGATTCCCGCGTGAGGTTTTTCTTTTCCTCGATTGAGTGGCGTTTTAGGGCTTCGGAGTAGATCGATATGGTTTTATTTGACATACTTTT
The DNA here is from genome assembly GCA_036525495.1 of Anaerolineales bacterium. Taxonomy (GTDB): domain Bacteria; phylum Chloroflexota; class Anaerolineae; order Anaerolineales; family Villigracilaceae; genus Defluviilinea. The sequence goes on along the minus strand of DATDAG010000169.1, from coordinate 763 downwards.
CCTCCTCATCCAAATGATGTTCCTTGATTGCATACTGGGCACTTTCCAAGGTTGCTGTCTTCAGGCGTCGGGCATAGGCGTGGGTGAAGGCAGAGTTGCATACCTTGACGATGTCACGAGGCAACCCCTTGGCAGCTTCATAGATCAGGTTCAAAGCTTCCTTGTCAATAGGCAGGGGAATTTCGCCTCCAGCTGTCTTCCAGCGGTGTTCGACCATGGTGAAGGTATCCTTGACGGTCAGGGGAGAGAGCACACCGAACTGTGCCACGCGGCTCATCAGCTCACGACGATTCTTGAGCAGGGGAATCAATTCCAATTGTCCAAACAGGATGATCTGGATCAACCGTTCGTTTTCCAGCATCAGGTTTGTCAGTGTCTTGATCATCCCCAGCATGTCGCGGTCCGCGCGGATGCTTCGCTTGAGATCCTGGGCTTCGTCCAATAGGAGTAGGGGAGTGCGACTTTCGACGATCTCCTTAGCCAGGAACTCCTGGAGTTGGTCGAATGCTCCTTGCTTGGTACGAGGCGGGGATAGACCAAATTCGATGGCAACAGCTTTTAGGAGAGCCGTGTCGCTGGTCTGGTTGGGATTGTTCAAGATCGCGATGGTGAACTTCGCGTCTCCAAACCGTTGGCGAAGTTTGTTGAGGATGCTGGTTTTGCCTGTGCCTACATCGCCATACACCACGGCCAATCCGCTTTTGTTGCGGATGGCATACTCGCATTTTGCCATGCTCTCCGCATGGCTGGGTGCAAGATAGAA
>DATDAG010000168.1:0-2011 GCA_036525495.1 Anaerolineales bacterium | reverse complement strand
CTGACAGCTTGTCTCAGCCCGAGCATTCCAAACCGTAGATAGGGTGATAGTGAAGATGTGCCATCCAAGTCCATGCGGTTGCGGTCATCGCCGTACGAATGGATCTTCTTGAATGAAAATTCTTCCAGGCGAACGAGCGCTTCTTTCTCTCCTGCTGGGAAAAGCGGATTGGCTTTGAATGGTGGAAGTTTCTCGTTGACGATTTCAAACGGTGTATTGATCTTTTCAGGTGCGGGATACAATTCTAGTTTAGTTGGAAGTTTTGCCTTCCACACTTTTGAATAGGGTGTGTAAACTGTGTACGGCTTGCTGTCCGCTTTGAGAACCGCATTCGGGTGATGTACGGTCTGCCCGCTGACGAGGTGGAGGGGAAGATGATGCTCGATCTCCAGATCCCGTTTGCGGGCATAGGGAGTGAAATCTTCTTCAGCGAAGATGGCATCTGCTTTGGTTTCGTTTATAAGTTGTTGCAGAACTTCAAGTGGTTTGCCTGTACGGATCAATAAATAAGAACCACGTTTTCGCAAATCTTTATCGAGGGCGTGCAGACCTTCGTAGAGAAAAATCTTTCGGTGGGCGGATGATGAGTCGAAGGCTGGGTCGAGGATAAAGATTGGTAGAACAGCATCAGCCTGCAGCGCGGAATGAAGCGCAGCATTATCCGTCAGCCGTAAGTCTCGTCGTATCCACCAGATCGTGTTCATGCGGGTTGAGGCGCTGGGAGTTGCATTTTCATCCACGTGATCTTTTCAATGGAGTGGCTGACAGCCCGCTCATTGTTGATCTTGACGGAGATATCTCCTGCGCGGTTGAGTTCCAGGCGTCCTGTATTGCCCTGGTTGTCTTTGATATCCAAAGATCCATAGGCGCGGATGCGTGTGTTGCCGACCAGGGAAAGCGCAAGCTCGCTGGTGATGACGCCGCTGAACTCAGCCGTGTACCCGCCCGATGTGAATGTGAATTTGGATGGCGCAGGCATGCCGAGTCCGCGAAAGCCGACCGTGGTGCCTGTGATGGTTTCGGAGCCTTTGAAAATGTCACCGTTCGGCATAACCGTTTGATATGAAATGTTGTAGTGCGGCGATGTTGAATCGAGTTTGGCAGTGATCATTGCGCCTGTGGCGGGGTCGGCTTCGCGGACGGTTTCACCAGCACGGTTAAATTGCGGTTGATAGTACGCACGCCCAAACGAAGTGGATGATGTGGCTGCATATACCGCCGCGTATTCGAGCGCTTTGCTGGTTTGTTTTTCAGCAAGCGCCTGAGGTACTTTGGCAAGCCAGTCGGTCTTATGCATACGGCGCACGATGTAGCCAAGCAGGCTGATGCCTTCGGGGGGTAATTCGTAGCGGGTGGTTTCGATCAACATGGTGTACTCCTTTTCAAAGGGGTCTGTTATTCATTCAAGGTGACTACAACAGGTATAGGTTCCTGTTTGAGTTTGATAACGATGGGGTGGTCCAATATTTTTTTGTATACATAAATTGTCACGCCGATCATGACGATCGCACCGAACGTGCCAGGCGACCATGTGCCGACTCGTTCAAGCAATGCGCCGCCAAGGATGGGAGCGATAATACGTGTGGAGCTTTCAATGGACGTTGCCAACCCGAGGATGCCGCCGATTTCCTGCGGCTGAACGGCTTTGGTCAATGTGCTGGAAAGCAATGTGTTGAGTATGCCGCCTGATAAAGAAGTGGGCGTCAATACCACCAACAGCCAGAACACGGACGGAGCCAGCGCCCAGCCGAGCAATGAAACCGCCATCAAAACAACGGCAAATGTGATGAGGTGATCTTCACGGAATCGAGTGGTCAGCCTGCCAACGAGGAATCCCTGCACGAAAACGGAGAGTACGCCCACATAGGTGAGGACAAATCCTGTATCTCGGGCGCTGAGGTTGAATTTTGCCAACGCATAGAGTGCAAAAATGGTTTGGAATATGGAAAACGCCAGGCTGAAAAAGAAGCGTGTAATGAGCAGCGACCGAGATACAGGATTTTTCCTCACC
>DATDAG010000167.1:0-14875 GCA_036525495.1 Anaerolineales bacterium | reverse complement strand
CGGCAGTGACATGCAGGGACAAGAGAAAGTGGCTCTGCATCAGGAGCAGATCTTCTGTGAGAGTGATCAATTTGATGGCAAAATGAGCTAAGAGCGTGCTTATGGTCCGACTGTGATCAGATCCTTGAAGCGTTCGATGTTGACAGGACCGATCCCTGAAACATTGAGAAGATCATCAATTGATGAGAAAGGACCATTAGTATCACGGTATTCAACGATCCTTTGGGCTAAGGTTGGACCAATACCGGGCAGGGTATCAAGCTCAAAAGTGGATGCAGTATTGATGTCGATCAGATCCGATTCTGGACCCGGCAGGATGAAGTTTGGAACAGGCGTTGGAATGACAGGTGAGAAACCCTCTCCATAGGGAACATCCAACAATTCCCCATCTTCGAGAATGCGCGCCAGATTGATGAATTCCTTGTCTGCCTCGGCAAGGAAGCCCCCCGCGGCAGAGATCACATCCTGCACGCGCGCGCCTTCTGGCAAGGCATACACACCAGGGCGCGGCACCGCACCGGTAATATGAACAACAATGGGCTTTTCGGTTGGCACTGGTCGGAGAGTCACCGCATCCCCGCTTGGATTGCGAGAAACCACCCAAATGAGGGCGGCGACGAACAATCCGAACAAAATTCCCGAAACCAAATTGAGAATGGATTTTAGATTCTGCATTGGGGTTATTTTACTGCAACTTCATCACAAGCAGGCGTTCTTCTCTGCGGGCAAGGGTTGCGGCAAGTCCAGCCAGTTTGCTGATGCGCTGGAAATAACGAGGCATTTCATCGAATGAAATCCCGTGAAAGCCAAACTTTTCGTATAACGCGCCACGCGATGCCTCACACATCAGATATAACGGGCGCGGGCTGTCAGCAAGCAAATGCTCGATGATCGCGCGCGCAACTCCCCTCCTGCGATATTCCGGATACACCGCAAGCGAAGCCAGTTCCAGGATGTCTGCCCCATGAGGCTTCAACTGACCGCAACCGATCATTTCATCCTGGTCATTGACCGCCACGATAAAACGCTTCCAATCCAAACCCATCGGGTTGATCCCGGTTAAATGAATTAAGTCTCGTATTTGAGCAGATTCTGATTCACGTGCGGGACGAATACTGTATTTTTCCATAAACAAAGCCAGGGATTACCTCGATGCCGCTTTGACTTCGGGCATTGCCCTCCGCTCAGCGCGATTGTCTCACAATGACGCTACACAACTCCCGCCGCGACGATAATGATGAACGTGGCAATGAACCAGTGGATAAGAAAGGGCCAGACAAAGGATTTTGTTCTGTACGCCACCCATCCAAATGCAAAACCGCCAAAGATGGTGGAAAGTGTCTCCACTTCGGGCTTGCCGTTGTGCATCAACGCAAATGGGACAGCCTGAATCCACAGTGCTTCCGGTCCAAATTTGCGGGCATAGCCGAACAGGATCCAACCGCGGAAGAGGAATTCCCAACCGATCAGGTCAAGGAAAGTTGTCCACGGCAAGCCTTTGGTATAGGGTTTGTAATACTCCTGCATGGACGCGTCGTCGCTCCCCAAATAGTAGATGACCGGAGCCATGAACAGAATACCGATAGTGGTTATGGCTAGTCCCACCTTCCAATCTCCGACGGAGAAGCCATATTCCTTTGGATTTTCGCGGAAGAAGACAATGATAATGAACAGTGGGATGATGAGGTATAAAATCACCCGATCCCAGTATTTGTGCGAGGTGAAACGGTGATAATAGTCCATCATCAGCAACAGGGTGGAGACAACCGTGATGAGGACAATCTTCCAGTCAAATTTGAGTTTTTCGCCGAGAAGGTAGTTCATAGTTTTCAGTAGGGGAAATAAGATTGGTTGCCGTTTGGTCCAAACAACTGCGCAATTTTATCCCAGTCGCGGTTGAGTTCAAGTCCCCAATTGGTTACAAGAAAAAATACTGACAGGACAGATACGACAACAACCACTTTGCCAAATATTGATTCGTTCCATCGCCTATACAGAACTCCAAGTCCGCCTACCCAAAACTGTGTAGCAAGGATGGCAATATATGGCACAAGCGCAAGGTGGAAGCGGTCTTCCGAAAGGATGAATATATGCGGGACTATATAACTGACGAACAACAAACCCAGCAAAACATGTTCGGTCTTCCGCCGCAAAAGGGAGAATCCCAACGTGGCGGAGGTTGAGAGAACCACGAACGGCAAAAGTAAAATCGCCGAAATCAACAAAAGCAACGGTAATGGGACAAACCCAAGGATATTGTTCGAGTAGAAATACATCAGTACGCGTTTTTCAAGACCGAAGAAATAACCAAGACGGTTAACTGCAAGCGGCATAAATCTTCCAGGTTGGGTTTTGATGAATTCAATCGTCTTCTCCGTGCCGATCCTGTCTCGTTCTGCATCGTCGAGGACAGGAAGCAGGTCCAGGGATGGACCGAATACGAACGAGCCGTTCCCATCCGGGTGGTAGCCTAGGTACAGATTGTATCCCATGGATGTTTCAACTCCTGTTAATTTGTTGTGCAACAGTGAATTGCGAACGACCCACGGAGAAATTGTCAATGCTAAGCCAAGGGCGAGTAGAATTGCACCGCGTTTTTGATTGAGGGAGAACCAAACCCAGAGGATCGCCAATCCTGCAAAGGGGAGGATGACGGAGCGAGTCAGGGCAGTTAACCCAAGAAGTATTCCAGATGCCAGAAAGTGGAAAGTGTTGGGTTTCTCGATGGATGAAAGGAGAAAGAGGGTAGAGGCGAGAAGGAGAACAAAGAAGGGGTTTTCGGTTCCAAGACCAAGAGGGTAAACGAGGAGAAGCGGATAGGCGGCGACGAGCCATGCAGCGATACGCGCGGGGCGTTCTGACCTCACCCCCGTCCCCTCTCCTGACAGGAGAGGGGAGAATAATTTCTTTGCAACAGAATATGTCAACGGCGCAAGCGGTGCGCCAAGGAAAATGGCTTGTGCAAGCCGCGCGGCGAAGAAGCGCGAGAAACCCGTCCCACTGAAGAAATAAACAATCGCGAGGAATGTCGGGTACAAAGGCGCGCGGAACGAAGTGGGAATACCGAGGCTGGGATCATAGTCTTTGACGCTGGTCAGGTCGAAGCTTGTGCTGAGCGAAGGCGAAGCATCCAAAAAAGACGCGAATCGATCCAAATCCGCTTGCGCATACCAGCGGAATCCATGTCCTTGTGAGAGACTGCGAGCCAGCATGTCATATTGAAACATGTCGTCCAGCCCGATGCCCATATCCCGCGCAAAGAGGACAGGGACCAGTCGAAGGATAAGCGCAATAAGATAAATTCGAAATGGGAAAGACTTTAACATAAAACGGATTGCACAATTGTACCGTGCAATCCGTCTTGTTCTACGCGACTATGTGTATCTTGGCTTTGAGTTTCTCGATGCGTCTTGCCAGATACGGCATGAAATAACCATCATATTTTTCCCATAGCTCGGGGAGCGACCAATCTGTGCCCTTGACGCGGCCGCGGCAATTCTCACTGCCACAGTAGCAATCGAACTCATCATAGTTCGAGCCGTCACACATGGCGTAATCGAAGTTGAGTTCCTCGCCTGCGTGGATGTCGCGCATGGCAAGCAATCCGATCTGCCCTGTAAACCCGACATTGGGCTCACATGAGTGATTGAAGCAATCTGAAGCTTCCAGGGGCAATGGTGCCTCCAAATACAAGCCTTCCTCGATCTGGAGAATGCGTTGAGTGAAAAACTCCATATTGGGGTCGAGTTCTATCTCAGCTACAATACGTCCACCCCACAGGCAGATCAACTCGCCCTTCCGAATCGGCTCGCGGGCAAACACCCCGCATCCGCCTTTCTCTTCGAACACACCCGAGTCGCATTTCGGGTTTAGGTGGGAATAAAATTGACCGGTCATTCTTTCCTTTCGTTTTGGTTAAGGCATTTCGCCCAGAATAATCTTTGGCAGCGTACGCCAAAGTGAAACACAGAATTCAGATTTCGGAAGTCTTTTTGATATCTGCATCATCAATGTATCAGAAGGAAGACTTCCGAAGTCTCATGCAATACACAAACAAAAACAGCCAAAGCACAACAGCTCCAAACCACTGTGTTGACTGCAACTAACTTAAGCAGTCCCGCCGCCTCACCAAGTATCAGTTGGAGGGCGGCGGAAGCCAGATATTATTCGTGGCGTATCAAATTAAAGAAGGGGCACAAGCATCTCTTCATTCACACTCGTGCGAGTCGTTAGAATATCGAACGCTCCTTGTCGGATTTCATGCTGCTATTGTAACGGCTATCGTCGTGATGTCAATATTTATAAAGGAGGAATTTTGGAGACGAAAACCCGCTTCGTGCTTAACTGGAGTTGTTTCTGTTCCAAATGACAAGTCGCTACTTTCCTCCGCCTTCTATATCTGACCCTTGTGCCGAAATCCTTTGCGCGAAGAAGATCGGAAGGAAGGTGATCAGCATGACCAACATCGCAACAACGTTCGTCACGGGTCTGTCACGCGGACGCGTCAACTGGCTGAATATCCAGACAGGAAGCGTGGTCTGTTGACCGGCGGTAAACGTTGTCACGATCACCTCGTCGAACGAAAGCGCGAATGCAAGCATCCCACCAGCCAGAAGCGCAGTGGCAATGTTGGGGAATACAACATATCGAAAGGTTTGGAACGAGTTGGCGCCCAAATCCATGGATGCCTCGATCTGCGATCCCTGCATCCGGCGGAAACGCGCCAGCACGTTGTTATAAACGACCACCACGCAGAACGTGGCGTGACCAATGATGATCGTCCAATAAGAGAACGGGATGTCGAATGACCCAATGGCGGAACGAAGAGCGATACCTGTCACAATACCGGGTAGAGCGATCGGCAAAACTAGCATAAAGGATATCGCCTCCCTGCCAAAAAACCGGGTGCGGTAGACAGCCGCAGCCGCCAGTGTGCCAAGCACAAGCGCGATCAGCGTAGCAACAGAAGCCACGCGAAGAGACAGCGTCAGGGCACGCCACAGATCGGGACGCTGAAGCGCGACGCCAAACCATTTGAACGTGATCCCGGGCAGTGGAAAGGTATAGGTGGTCTCATCCGGCGTAAGTGTGTAGAGGAAAATGATCAGAATGGGAACGTGCAAGAACAATAATCCGCCCAACGCCGCGAGTGTCAATCCCCAGGATGCTTTCTGTCCGGAATATGATTTAGAGGGCATCGAATGCTCCCAGTCGGCGTGCAACCAAAAGATAAATGATCATAATAACAACGGGACCCATCGTCATTGCGGCGGCAAGCGGGATATTTCCAGCCGTCCCCTGATAGGAATAGACTGCCTGCCCGATGAAAAATTTCGAGTTTCCAAGAGTAAGAGGGACGATGAAATCGCCAAGCGTCAGTGAGAATGTGAAGATTGACCCTGCCACAACACCCGGAAACGCCAGCGGCAGTATCACCGTGCGAAAGGTCTGAATGGGTTTCGCTCCCAGGTCGCCGGATGCTTCAAGAAGCGAAACCGGCACACGTTCCAGCGCGGTTTGGATCGGGATGATCATATAGGGAAGCCAAATATAGGCGAACACGATGAACATGCCGATCGGCGAGAGCGCCAGGGAGGAACCACCGATACCCTCAAAGCTTAACAACCAGTTCAACGCCCCATCCAAATGCAGCAGGTTGATGAACCAGGAAAGGATCCCCTCTTTGGCAAGGATCAACTTCCAGGCGTAGACACGCACAAGGTAACTTGACCAGAGCGGGATCGTCACCGCAATAATGAGCCAGGTCTTCAACCGCGGTGAGGCAAACTTTGCGATGTAATAGGCAAGCGGAAAGGCGATCAAGGCGTCCACAACGGTCACTGCCGCCGCCATGGCGGTTGTTCGGAGGATGATCTCGCGGTTTGCAATATCGAATATCTGGGCATAGGTGCGAAGTGTAAACTCGCGGACGATCAGCCCAGTGAACTCCTCGAGATAATAAAAACTATTGACCAATAGATTGAACAGGGGACCGAGGTATACAACCAGCATGTACGCCAGTGGAGGTCCCAGCATAAGCCAGAGCACCAACCCGGGGCGTTGATACAAATAGGTGGAAATGCGCTGAAACATATTACTTCCCCACCTCACGGATATGTTCTTTCTTCCAATGCAGGCGAACCTGTTTTCCCTTGATCTTCAAGACATCCATGGAAGTGGTCTTCAGGTTTTGTTCCACCACAACCAGGTCGCCGCCGCCAGCCAGTTCAACGAGATAACGTGTGTACAAGCCGAGGTAGATCACGTCGCGCACCACGCCATCTGAGCCATAACTATCTGAAGCGACCTCCGCATCGACCCCGCCCAGGTGAATTTTTTCCGGGCGGATGGAGAACCGAATATCCCTGCCGGTGATACGCCTAGCCACCTCTCCGCTCACGAGGTTAGATGTTCCCACAAACCCAGCCACAAAGGATGTGGCGGGATGCTCGTAGATCTCCGCAGGCGAGCCGATCTGTTCGATCCTGCCCTGGTTGAAGAGGGCGATGCGGTCGCTCATTGTCAACGCCTCTTCCTGGTCGTGCGTGACGAAGATGAACGTGATGCCCACGCGCTGTTGGATGGCTTTCAACTCGCCCTGCATTTGCTGGCGCAGCTTCAAGTCAAGTGCGCCGAGAGGCTCATCGAGAAGCAAAACTTTGGGATGGTTGATCAGGGCTCGGGCAAGAGCGACGCGTTGTCTTTGTCCGCCGGAGAGTTGGGAGGGCTTGCGGTCGGCGTATCCCGTCAATTGGACAAGTTCGAGCATCTCGTCGGCATGCTTCATCCGTTCTTCTTTTGGAACACCTTTGATCATCAAACCATAAGCGATGTTGTCGCCCACATTCATGTGAGGGAAGAGAGCGTAGTCCTGAAAGACCGTGTTCACATCCCGCTCATAGGGAGGCAGGTCTGAGACATCCTGCCCATATAAATAAATGTGACCGGAGGTAGGTTTGTCGAACCCGGCGATCATGCGCAGGCAGGTCGTTTTCCCCGACCCGGAAGGACCGAGCAGGGAAAAGAATTCCCCATCGTGGATTTCGAGATCCGCGTGATCCACCGCTTTCACTTCCCCAAAGTGCCGGCTTACCCGATCGAATCGTATGGCTGGCGTTGATTGATTTGTCATGTTGATTTGCAATTCGCTACGTTGGAAAACATGCAACAGGCGGGAATGACCCGCCTGTTGTTGGATATAAATTGGACTACCGTCCGCCGATCACAGCCACATAGTTGGTGACCCATTCATGGTACGGGACACAATCTTCGCGCCCGCCAGGACCATCGCCACAATCCGAGGTCGGCGTGCGCCACCATTGGATCTTGTCAAAGTCGTTCAAGCCGTTATCCACACAGCCTGTCGGTCCCAACAGATCGTTATTTTCACAGGCATCCAAGCGAACAGGGATGTTCTGGAACCAGGCAGCCAGATCGCCTTGAACTTTGGGATTGAGAGACCATTCCATCCACATGTATGCACAGTTCGGGTGTGCGGAATCGACGTGCAACATGGTCGAGTCAGCCCAACCGGTCGCGCCTTCCTTCGGAACAACCTTATCGATCGGTGCTCCGCCGAATTTCAACAGGTTCGCCTGGAAGGGCCACGAACCGGAAGCCGCGACACCTTCGTTGGTAAAGTCATCCATCTGGATAAAGGCGTCATGCCAGTAACGATTAATCAACGTGCGCTGCTGGCGCAGGAGTTCGATCGCCGCATTGAACTGTTCCCGGCTTAATGCGTACGGATCAGTAATGCCAAGCTCCGGGCGGGCGCTTGCAAGATACAATGCCGCATCAGCTACATAGATGGGCCCATCATACGCCTGAATACGTCCCTTGTTGGATTCGCCGTCAGGCAGGATCGTCTCTTCAAAGACAACGCTCCAGCTATCGGGAGGGGTATCGCCAAACACATCCGTGTTGTACATCAGAATGTTCTGACCGCCGGAATACGGCACGCCATAGTGCTTACCGTCCACGGTATGCCAGGGGGCATTCTGCAAACGAGGGTCGATCTTACTGTAGCTGGGGATCAGGTCAATATTGATCTCCTGCACACGACCGCCGGAGATCAGACGGTTTGAGGCATCCCCCGAGGCGGTCACCAGATCAAATCCGCCCTCGTTCATCAAGGCCACCATTTCATCCGATGTTGCTGCGGTCTTAACACTGACCATACAACCTGTGTCGGCTTCGAATTGCGTTACCCAATCATACGCTGAGTCAGTCTCTCCGCGCTCGATGTATCCAGCCCAGGCTACGATCGAGACCGCGCCTTCCCCCTCGCCCACAGACTGCAAAGGTCCACTGGCAGTGTCACCGCCGCCTCCAACACCTCCGCATGCCGAAAGTGCAATACTTGCCACGATCAACAAACTTACTGTTACGAACCACTTGGATTTCATAATTCTCTCTCCTTTGGAATTTTGGATTGGCAAACGAACAAACGAAACTATCTCTACGTTGCGACCTCCTTCCTAAAGTGAAACACTGTGAGCCTTATTTAGATGTGACCAATTTAATTATAAAAAAATACTGGGCATAGTCAATCAATTATTTCCGATATTGACAGGATTTGTTTGGACAAACCGCTTCTTTCCCAACCGGAAACTGATCCTGCTCGATCAGCCTTCCCTCCCCTTACCCCGCCGCCAACATCACCATCGAGCGAAAGCCGCTGTACGCTATAGCCATTTCCTCCGCCACAAACGAGACGCGCGTCCCCTCCCGCTGCGTAAACGGCATCTTCGAAGCCTTGTCAGCCATATCCGAGGTAAAGAACTCCACAGTCACGCGCACTGGCGTATCCAGCACAAATGGGTCAGGAACATCACCGTCCATCAGTCTCTCCACTGCACGGGAAGCCGTTATAGCGATCATCTCCTGCGTTACAGCCGGAGCCAGGCACTCCGCCGCAAAACGTCCCGTTGCCTGCTTTACGACCACCGTTTCCATCTCACCCAGCAACTCGACAATTTGCCTGCACGCTGTCTGGTCACCAGACGCCATAATGACCGGCACGCCAAAATGACCCGCCACTGCCGCGTTCAGACCATATTCCCCCGTCAATATATCGTTCAACCACACATTCGCAACGGTCTTTGACGACCAGGTATGATCGAGAATCGCTTTCGGCGTACCATTGCGCGCATGATATCCGACAAAGAAAACGCCGTCCACTGTTTCATCGATCCCCTGCATCATCGAAAATGGGCTGGGCGAACCGGTATTCAACCGCGCCCGCGGATCGAGCTCCTCGATCAAGATATTCGATCCATGCCAATGGCCGTCCGCCACAATGACATCATCCGCACCTGCATCACAAGCCCCGCGGATCGCAGCGTTCACATCCTGCGTCATCAGCCGACGGAAGCGCACATGCTCCGCGTGCCCCGGCGTGACCTGATCCCACGTCGTCACACCCGTAATCCCCTCCATATCTGTTGCGATCAAAATTTTCATGCCGATGTCTCCTCACTAGATGATTTTGTTTTTCTTGAAATCCACTTCTCAACCAGCCTCCCTACAATCGGATAGTGATACTCATCCCCTTTGAGGACGCGATACCCCGCCCACTGACCCAGGATGTGCAATAACGGCACAGCCAGAAGAATAAGCGCGGCAATCAGCAGAGATACGAGAAACACGATTGCGCCGATCATACTGCTTGAAGAGTCAAGCACGACCTCTCCCCTGAAACCAATGGTGAAGATAAAGACAAGAAGCCCGAACACATAAAGAAAACCCGCGACGAAATACAGCAACATCGTCCCTGCCTGATATACGACAGCTTGAATCGATTGGATTTTGAGAAACAAACTCCGCTTCCCTTGCAGAACCCATGCGAAAACAGGAACAAGCAATCCCCATAACACAATGATGACCGCAAAATGTCCCATGGATGTGACCCAGCGGTCTTCATTCTCCTCGATCAACCAGACTTGCCCTTCGGCAGAGTGCGCCGCATCATATCCCAAATAACGCGCCAGCCGCTTTCCCATGACCGGGTATCGAAAATCCATGCCGAACGCGCAGGCAATGGCCGCACTGACTGGCAATATGAAGTACAGAGCGATCAAACCGAACGTAAAAGCTGAATGACCAATTGCCCAGGTTGTCAAGTCTGCTTCGATGGTGTCAATCGATTGAATGCTGGAGGCGAATCCCAGCACACTGATAACCATTACAATCAAAGTGGTCAGGATCCAGATCGTATATCCCAGAGTTTGATAACCCAATGCCTGAAGGCACTGGAGCGCTGTGTAATTGGATTTCCGCCTGCTTTGTGACCAGCCGAGGACGGGAAGGAATATCCCCATTCCCACGGCGATGGCTGAAAGATGAGCGATTACAGCCCAGATCCTTTCTTCGGTGGAAGGTTTGGTATTCATGTGAGACTGTCTCGATTTTATCAGAGCAATACAGGACGCGCGGCACGCGTGCCCCAAGGGATATATGTGCCCGACAGGGTATAATCTCATCATCACACCCGGAGGAATGGAATGACCGAACTTGCCCTGTACCCCCTAAGCGATGAACATAGAATGATACGAGATGCCGCACGCGACTTTGCCCAGAACGAGATCGTCCCTGTCGCGGCTGAATTCGATGAGAGCGGGGAATTCCCTCACAAAACAATCAAGAAGATGGGTGAAATGGGATTTATGGGAGTGGAAATCCCCGAAGAATACGGTGGGGCAGGCATGGACACGCTTGCCTACGTTCTAGCCCTCGAAGAGATTTGCAAAGCGGACGCGTCGCACGGCGTCATCATGTCTGTGAATAATTCGTTGTATTGTCACGGCATCATGAAATTCGGGACAGAAGAACAAAGAAAGAAATTCCTCACGCCGATCGCATCTGGAAAATCCATCGGCGCCTACTCATTGACCGAACCACAAGCCGGTTCAGACGCAGGGACGATGAAATCCCGCGCTACAAAAGATGGCGACCACTTCATCCTGAACGGACGTAAGTCCTGGGTCACGAGCGGACCCGTCGCCGATTATTACGTAGTCTTCATGATGACCAACCCTGAGAAAAAACAGAAAGGCGTCAGCGCATTTCTCGTGGAAGCGAACACACCCGGTCTGACGCGCGGCAAGAAGGAACCGAAACTCGGCATCCGTGCTTCGGCGACCAGCGAGTTGATCTTCGAAGATTGTCGCGTGCCAAAAGAGAATCTTTTGGGCAAGGAAGGCGAAGGCTTCAAGATCGCGATGACTGTGCTGGATGCCGGTCGCATCGGGATCGCGACGCAAGCGCTTGGGATCGCGGAAGCGGCTTACGAAGCGACGCGCCAGTACGCAGTCGAGAGGGAGGCGTTCGGTCAACCGATTGGGGCGTTCCAGGGAACGGGCTTCAAGATCGCAGACATGAAGACGCGCATCGAAGCGTCCCGCTTATTGATCTATAACGCCGCGCTGGCAAAAATAAAATCCAAAGAGACGGGCGGGCGGTATTCGCTGGAAGCGTCCATGGCAAAACTTTTTGCATCCGAAACTTCGATGTATGTAACACACCAGGCTGTGCAAATCCACGGCGGCATGGGCTACAGCAAGGAACTGCCCATTGAACGTTATTTCCGCGATGCGAAGATCACGGAAATTTATGAGGGAACAAGCGAAATACAGCGACTCGTCATATCAAGAAGCGAGATGGGATTGAAATAAGCGGTATATGAAAGCAGTCGTCTTCCATCAGCACGGCGGGTTGGATGTCCTTGAGTATGTGGATTTCCCCACGCCTGAACCCAAGCCGGGTGAAGCGTTAGTCCGCCTGCATGCTGCGGCTCTCAACCGCGTGGATGTCTTTGTCCGCAACGGCTGGCCCGGCTTAAAGCTCGAATTGCCCCATATCCCCGGCGCGGACGGGGCAGGGAAGGTTGTCGCGCTTAATTCCCCTCACCCCCATCCCCTCTCCCAATCGGAGAGGGGTGCCGAGGGGGGGCTGAGGGCAGGCGACCACGTCGTCATCAACGCCAACCTCGGATGCGGTCAATGTGAATATTGTCTCGACAGCAAAGATAACATGTGCAACGAATGGCATTTGCTCGGCGAGACCATTCGCGGAACATATGCAGAATGTGTTTGTGTGCCCATAAGGCAACTATATAAACTGCCAGATGATTTTGATCTTCATCAAGCGGCGGCTTCGGCGTTGGTTTATCAAACGGCCTGGCATTCACTGGTCAAACGTGGGGACCTGCAAAACGGGGAGACTGTTCTTGTCGTCGGCGCGGGGGGAGGCGTGAACACTGCCAGCGTGCAGGTCGCTAAATTAATCGGCGCACAGGTCATCGTCATAGGGTCTGATGCGAAGAAGCTGGAGGCGGCTGAATCCATTGGCGCAGATATCCTGATAGACAGGTCGAAGGAAGAGAATTGGTCGAAGGCTGTTTTTCTTGCGGCAAACAAACGCGGCGTGGATGTTGTTGTGGATAACGTCGGCACAACGTTCATGCAGAGTCTGCGTACATTGCGAAAAGGCGGGAGGCTATTGACCGTCGGCAACAGCGGCGGGCCCAAGATCGAGATTGACAATCGTTACATGTTCGCGAAGCATTTAAGTATCATCGGCTCAACCATGAGCACCATGGATGATTTCAACGAGGTCATGGATCTGGTTGTAAGCGGAAAACTCAATCCGATCATGGATAAGACCTTCCCGCTAAAAGATGCCGCTCTCGCCCAGGAACGATTGTGGAGGAACGAAAATTTTGGAAAGATCACTCTGGATATCCAATAAATGAAGCGTTTTAATTGGTTTGAAATTCTATTGATCGTTGTCGTGATGTCCATCAGCCTGTATGCGGCGCTATCAGACGCGCAAAATTTGTCGAATCGCTGGTTCACGCGGGACGACGCGTATTATTACTTCAAGGTCGCGCAAAATATCAGCGAGGGACATGGCTTCACCTTCGATGGGATCAACCGCACGAACGGATATCATCCGCTTTGGCTTTTCGTCTGCGTCCCGATCTTCGCTCTCGCGCGTTTTGACCTGATCCTGCCCCTAAGAATCCTTCTCCTCGTAATGAGCGGACTCTCGGTCGCGACTGCCATCCTGCTCTACCGTTTGATTAGGAAGGTATTCGCTCCCGCACTTGGAGCGATAGCCGCCATGTACTGGGTCTTTAGCGGTGACGTGCTGAAGCGGGTCTACCAACAAGGCTTGGAAACTGGCATCGCGGCGTTCTTCATCGTTTTGTTCATCTACAAGCTCTTCGAATTCGAAAAGACATGGAGAAATCAACCCGTATCCTCCAAACAATTGGGAACCCTGGGCATCTTTGCCATGCTGGTCATGTTCAGCCGTCTTGATCTCGTTTTCCTGGCTGGCATGGCTGGAATCTGGATTGTGTTCCGCAAACATCCGATGCGTTACCTGCTTCCCCAGGATATTGTTACGATCGTCGTTTCGGTATTGCTGGCGCTTATCTATCGCGTCACATTCAGGGACTATTACAAATTTTCAGACGTGGCAGTGACGATGATCGCATTGAGTCTCCTTATTAAGATTCTTGGCGCGTATTTCCTCGGTTTGTACCAGCGTTCGGTACTTTCGAATTTTGCCACTCTCCTGAAACGACTGACTATCTTCGCCTTGTCCACTTCCGTGATCCTGGGCGCGGCGATGATCGTCGTCACACCGCTGGCTCGCTTTGACGGCTTCCCGCGTTCAGCGATTGCGTATGACCTGATCGCTACGATAGTCCTTTTCGCTCTGCCACGGCTGGGCGTGGTTGGGCTTAGAACCAAACCCTGGAACACCGAACCGGAATCTTCCCCAACCCGACAATTGACATCCGATTGGAAGACCTGGCTGAACGAAGGGCTGGCCTATTACGGCGTGGTGTTCGGTGCGCTGGGCATTTACATGGCATGGAACAAGATCGCCTTCGGTACGTTCTTACCGGTCAGCGGGCAGATCAAGCGCTGGTGGGGGTCGCTCTCGGGGAGAGTCTACGGCGGTTCCGCGTCAAATCCGCTTGCATTTTTTGGGATCGACTATCGCGGTGAAGGGAATGCCTGGCACCCCGTCTCCACATTCTTTGGGAAATGGGCAGACATGATCTATGGAGGAACCTTTACGGACGTCCAGCGTTATTTGATACTCCTCTTCATTTTTTCGATCACATTCTATTTCCTTCTCTGTTTGAACAAACACAAGGCAAAGAACGCGATTGCCCAACTGGGCATCCTCCCACTGCTCTGCGGTGCATGGATACAGGCGCTCTCGTATCACATCACAGGCTACTCCGCCTTCAAGGAGTGGTACTGGATCAGCCAACTATTGATCGTGGTCCTCACCCTGAGTTTTATCGCAGGCATGATGATCCATCGAGTCGTTCAGAAATTTCCCGTTTCACAGACCGCCCTGTGGCTGGTCGCGGTCAGCACGGCGTTCGTAATGGGCGCGTCACATTGGGGCTATGTACGGCAAATCATGCCGTATGGCTATTCCACCGCAAATGCCCCCTATAACGACATCGCGGCATTCCTCGAGGAATATACCGAACCCGGCAGTATCATCGGGATGACCGGCGGCGGCAACGCAGGCTATTTCATCACAGACCGCACCGTCATTAACATGGACGGCTTGATCAACAGTTTTGATTATTTCCTGATTCTCAAGGAGAAAGAGGCTGGCGCCTATCTCGCAGGGATCGGCATGGATTATATTCTCGCAAATATTGATTTGATCAACCAGCTCCCCTATAACAGCCAATTTACCCCCTATACCGAATGGATGGATATTCGCTTCGGCGGCAAGGACCTTGTACGCTACCATCCCATCCAACAGCCATAGGACTTGACGCCTCATTCTCACTATGAACCTGATCCTGTTTCAACGGAATTGATCCATGCCC